>DASSQB010000639.1:0-2398 GCA_035702725.1 Terriglobales bacterium
GAACCGTAGCTTGCGGACGGCTTGGAGCCGCAGGTCAGGGCGAGGTGCGCGTGGCTCGAGGAGCCTGGCCAGCCGGGTGCGATGAGTCGTGACGGTCAGATTCACCTGGAGGGAGGAGTGGGCAGCGATGCGCTGCAGGACGTCAATGTCGCGAACCACCCGATTCGACTTGGTTGTGATGGAAAGGCTCAGCCCTTGCAGGGCGGCCATTTGCTCGAGGATTGCGCGCGTTGCGCCGAATTCGCCTTCGGCGGGCTGATACGGGTCCGTAGCCGTTCCGATTGTGATGTGCTCGCCGCTCTCGGCAACGGAACCAAGATCCCTCGCCGTCAAGGGTCCAGCGTCCTGCTTGACGAAGATCTTCCGCTCAAAATCCGAGCCTGCAAGGTCCATGTATTCGTGCGTATACCGCGCGTAGCAGTAGCGGCAGCCAAACTCGCATCCTCGATAAGGATTCACCGTCCAGGCGAAGGGAACGCGCTTGGAGTCGCAGCGGTTTAGAACCGAGCGCACCGGCAGAAGGAAGTAGTCCGTGCCGCGCTTGGCTTCGGCCAGGGGGGAGGAGGCGGCGAGGCGTGCGATGCCGGTTCGCTTGACAGCCGCGTCCGGTGGCGACGGAAACGGCTGCCGGTCGTCCCGTTGGGGCGGGACGATGGGGAAAAGATAAGGCGCTGTGGAAGCGGCCATCGCATGCCTCGTCGAATGGAAGGATTGTATTCGCTTTATATTCGCCTGTCAAGCCGGATTATTTCGCGGTAGCGTCAAGGTTGTTGTGTAAATTCCTTGAGGGGTTTTTTCTCCCAGGAGCGGTTCAGGTGTGCAATCACACCGAAAACGATGCGGTCGCAGCTGGCCGGATTGGTGAAACTGGTCATGGGCCGGGTGCGGCGACGTACTTCTCGGAAGGAGCGCTCGATCACATTGGTGGTGCGCACCTTCTTCCAATGGGCGTGCGGAACCAAGAAAAAGTTCAACAGTTCCTGCAGGTCCCGTTCCAGGCAGGCCACCGCCCGCGGACGGCGCTGCTGCCAACGCCGGGCCCAGCGCCGAAAGGCGCGTTCGGCCTGACTCCGACTCTGGGCTCGGTAAATGGCCGCCGCCTGAGCCACGCACGACCCTTCCTTCTTCGCCACTTTATCGGCGAGATTGCGCAGCTTGTGGGCCCAGCAGCGCTGCACTCGCGCCTGTGGGTAGACTAAACCCACGGCGGCCGCTAGGCCCGGCGATCCGTCGGTGACCACCAGGCGCAGCCGATCCCCCAGCAGTCCGCGCAGATACAAGTTCTGCAAAAAGGCCGTCCAGGCCGTCTCGCTTTCCCCGGCGGTCTGCCGATAGGCCAACAGTTCTCGCCGTCCCCCTACCGTGATCCCGTAGGCGACCAGCACCACCCGCCGCCGCAGCTTCCCGCCCCCATCGCGCACTCTCAGCACCACCCCATCGAGAAACAAATAGCTGTACTCATCCCGCAGCCGCCGCCGGTGATACGCTTGCACGGCCCGATCCAACCCGCGCGCAATCCGCGAGACGGTCTGCGCCGAATAGGCTTCTCCCAGCACGGGCTCCAGCACCGCGCCCACTTGGCGCGTGGCAATGCCGCGCAGAAACGCTTCGCGCACCAGATCGTTCACCGCTTCCTGGCGCCGTTGATAGCGTGGCAGCAACTCGCTGCGATAGCCCCGCCGCGTGCGCGGCACGCGCAGCCCGCGCAACAGTCCCAGGCGCGTCCCGAGATCCCGCAGGTAGTAGCCGTTGCGGTAATCGCGCCGGCTCTCCTGGTCCCGCACGTACCGCCCAACCGCCAACCGGTCCGTACGTTCCGCTTCCAACGCTTGTTCCAACATCTGCTTCACACTCACGCGCACCTGCTCTTCGAGTTCCTCCTCAAAGAACGCTTTCCTCTCTTCCCAGTCCAGCTTAAGATGGCCGCCGTCGAGGACTTCCAGTTCTCGCAACAAGGGTGTACCTCCTCCTGTGGAGTTCGCGCTCTCAAGAGAAGTACACCCTCTTTCCTTTCTAAAAGGAGAATTTACACAAAAGAAGTTACGCTACCCACACTTCGCTGAATTTCAGCGGTCGTGATTGTTTCCAACGCCTGACGTTGTACGTCGGGCCGAATGTGGCCGTACCGCTTGGCCATTCGGACCGCCGTGCTTGCTGACCATCCAAGAATCTGGGCCACTACGGGAAAGGGTGAGCTCTGTTCTAACAGTTTCGTCGCCGCTGTGTGCCGCAGATCATGAAAGCGCAAACCGACAATCGGGCTTTTGATGTCCCCGATGTCGGCCCTGCACACTTCATTGCTGCAAACGCTCCCCGGATTTTGAGGCTGACCGCATGTGGGGCAGTGGATCGCCTTCGTGGCATTTCGCCAAGCCGAACGCCAGTTCCCGATCCGGCC
>DASSQB010000640.1:0-7201 GCA_035702725.1 Terriglobales bacterium
CACTCGAGAAAGGCGACGAGTCCTTTCCCGGAAGGCCCCCAGCAGATTGGCTTCGACTCGCGCCGGCGCCAGCAGGTTTTCATCATGCTTGGCCAACGCTCTCAGCTCCAGCGAAAGCAGCCGGGCAGCCACCAGCCGCGCCCGGCAGTAAGCGCAATCCTCGGCGTGTTGCAGGGCCTGATCGCGGGCTCCGGCGGGCATGGACGTATCGCGTTCCAGATCCTCCAGCACGTTGTCGAAGTGTTTGCAATCCATATTCACCACCTGTGGCAGGGCTTCGCCATGGCTGCCGATGGCGTTTCACGCAGGCATTTCAGGCGCGGCGCAAGGAGTTCGCGGGCGCGGTGCAGCCGTGAACGCACGGTGCCCACCGGGCAGCCCAGGATCTGCGCCGCCTCGGCATAGCTCAGTTCATGCAATTCGCACAGAATCACCGCCTCGCGGTACGCCGCCGGCAATGCCAGCACCGCGCGGCGAACCTGCTCCACGGTTTCGCGGCTGGCCAGCCCCGCCAGTCCGTCATCCGGTGTGCACGGGTCCGGCAGCAGATCGGCCGTGTTCTCCTCGCGCTCCTCGCTCTCCAGCCCCACATAAAGCCGCTCCCGTTCCAGGCAACGGCGAATGCAGTTGCGTGCAATCCCGTACAACCACGCGCGCAGCGACCCGCGGCGGGCGTTAAAGGAGCGGCCCTCCCGCATCAGGGTCAGGAACACCTCCTGTGTAACTTCGTCTGCCAGAGCAGTTTCCCCTGCCATCTGCCGGGCAAAGCGGTAAATGCCGGCCTGGTGCGCCCTGTACAAGGCGGTGAAGGCTTGCTCATCTCCCGCCAGCATGCGCCGCAGCAAGTCGCCGTCATTTAGTTCGCTGTGCATGTGCTGTTTGGACGAACTAGCGTGCTTACTGTCACAGATTCCCCGAAATGGGGATGAAAGTTCCAGAAAATCTTACGCCGGAGGGAGGCTCCGGTTCTTGGTCGTTCGACGTATCACCCGTTTCGCTCTGGTCGCATGGCCGCCGGGGTACTTCGATCCGGGTGCCGTAACCTTCGAGAGCAGCTAAAGCCATAGTGGAGCGCAGATCGTTTCGTGCGGCTGAAGCCGCATGCTTTCACACTGGTCGGGACCTACGTGCGGCAATGCATGCCGCAAAAATGAGACGCAACAAGTTACGTCTCTACCAGTTTGAGTACTTGCCCGAACGGAGAATACAGATCAGTAGAGACGTTACTTGCAACGTCTCTTCAGAATGAAACCGTAAATCGCAATCTCGTTTGTCCGCCTGAGTGCCCAAGATAATTCTCGAGCAGTGCAATTGTGTCTTCAGCTGTTGCGAAAAGCGTTTATTCAGGATGACAAGCTTTTAGAGTGGCCGCCAGAGGGCTGTGCTCTACATACCCTCGTGCTTCTGTGGTGAAAGTTTCCTCGGGGTAACAGCGGGAGGATGGAAGGCGATGGCTCCGTGCGGCCGCGGGCGCGGCTTCAGGACTTGGTTCCGCCATCGCCCCCGGCTACACTCACCTTCTCTTCCAATCCCAGGCGCGAGCGGATATCTTGCGCAAGGTCGCAGGCCGAGCGAATTTTGGCTTGCGCTGCGGCGGGTAACTGGGGAACTGCCAGGGCCAACTCGCAGGAGAGCAGCAGCGCGGTCAAGTTATCTTTGAGTTCGTTGCGCAATGCCAGTTCCGCTTCCCGGCGCGCCGCCTGCCGCTCTTTCTGGCTGCGCCGCAACGCCTGCTTCAACTCCCGCACCACCCGTTCGCTGCCGCTGATAGCCAGGTTCACATACACGGGCACGGCGGTGCCGCAATGCTGCAACAGTACTTCCGTGCTGTCCGGATCGCACTCCGTCAAATATTGATCAACGACCACGGCAGAATATTCGCCGCTGCGTAACAATTTGCTCGCCCGGCGCACGCTCTCCACGCACTCCGCATTTTCCCCAGTGGCTTCTTGAATTGCTGCGGCACATTCCTGGGCTCGCGACGATGGCGTTATCAGCAGTATCATGTCCTGTCCCTTTGCACGTCCCTCGCCAATCGTCCTGCCTGTAAACACAGGACTTAGCGAAACCCAGTTGCACTTCATCTTCCCAATCTGAAACAACGCCTCCGAAGACCCCCTCATTCATGGGAAGCGTACTCCTTCAGCTTGCGGTAGAGCGTGGTTTTGCCTATGCCCAAAAGTTTGGCCGCCAGCAGCTTGTCCCCATTCAATTGCTCGATGGTATTCAGGATGGTTTTCTTTTCCACTTCAAGCATGGGGATGATTTTGTCGCGCGCCTCGGTGCTGGAGGCCGGTTGCTGTGCGCTGCGGATGGGGCTGGGCAGGTCGAAAACGTACAGTACCGGCCCTGAACTCAGGGCGCAGGCCCGCTCCAGACAGTTTTCCAGCTCGCGCACATTGCCCGGCCAGTCGTAGGCCAGCATCAGCTTCAGAGCGTCGTCGCTCAAAATGCGGTTCATGCCGCTGTCCCGCGACAGGCGCTCCAGGAAATAATTGGCGAGCAAGGGAATGTCCTGCCGCCGCTCGCGCAAGGGCGGAATGCGCAAGGTCAGCACGTTGAGACGGAAGTACAGATCGCGGCGGAAGCTGCCCTGGGCCACGGCGTGCTCCAGGTCGCGGTTGGTGGCCGCCAGAATGCGCACGTTGATGGTGGTGCTCCTGGTGCTGCCCACAGCGCGAATTTCTTTTTCCTGGATGGCGCGCAGCAATTTGGCCTGTAGGTCCACCGGCAGTTCCGCAATTTCATCCAGGAAAACCGTGCCGCCGTCGGCAATGGACAGCAGGCCTTCCTTGGAATGCTGCGCTCCGGTAAAGGCGCCCTTTACGTAGCCAAACAGCTCGCTCTCAATCAGGGTTGGCACCAGCGAGCCGCAGTCTACGGGGATGAAGGGCCGGTCGCGCAGCGGGCCGGAGAAATGAATGGTGCGCGCCACCAGTTCTTTTCCCGTGCCGCTCTCACCCAGGATCAGCACGGGATGGCTGCTGTGGGCTGCCTTGGAGATGATGCGATAGATTTTCTCCATCTCCGGCGCCCGGCCGACGATGTTGCCAAAGCCATGCTTGGACTTGATCTTCTCCCGCAGCATGCGGTTTTCACTCTTCAGCTTCAGATGGGTGCTCACCCGTTCCAGCAACAGCTTCAATTCGTCCAGGCTGAAGGGCTTGGTAACGTAATCGTAGGCGCCATCCTTCATGGCCTGCACTGCCGATTGCACCGTGCCGTAGCCGGTCACGACTACCACCACTGCGTCCGGACGCTGGCTCTTGATGTGGTGCAGCGCTTCCAATCCGCCCGCTCCCGGCAACTTCAAGTCGAGCAGCACCACGTCCACCGGCTGCGCTTCCGTGGTCCGGTAGGCGTGCTCGGCGGAATCCGCCACAAAGGTGTTGAAGCCCAGTATCTGGCCTACTTCCCGGCAGGCTTCGCGGACGGAGCGCTCGTCATCCACGATCAGCAGGTTAAGAAAATTTGCCTTTTCGATTTGCGCCGGCGCCGGCGCTGCTGCTTCCGCTGTCAGCATGACTTCCTCCTTCTTGTGCTACCGAGCCCCTTCCCATCCCCTCTGCCGTTCCTGGCGCCGCGCGCTTCCCCTTGCGGCGGGCCGGCATCCAGCACTTCGCGCACTTTGCGCGCCAGAGCGCCCCCTGTAAATGGCTTGCGAAATATCCTGCTGTCCACGCCCTCTCTCTCGCCGCTCGTTCCGTAACCGGAAATAAAAAGCACCCGGGCCTGAGGCTGCATCGGAGCAACCTGCTTCACTACTTCCCGGCCGTTCGCGCCCGGCATCACCAGGTCCACGAGCAGCAACTCAATAGCGCCTTGATGCCGCCGCGCCAGCCGCAGGGCCTCGTCTCCATTGGCGGCCACCAGCACCTGGTAGCCGCATTGCGCCAGCACCTGCTCCACGGCGGTGCGCACGCGCTCGTCATCTTCCACCAGCAGAACCGTCTCCCGGCCTGCCAGCGAAAGTTGCTCATGCGTTTCTGACCCGTGCCACTCCAGTTCCCCTTCCACTCGCGGCAGCAGCACGCGCATGCGAGTGCCCTGCGCGGGCGCGCTCTCCACCGTGATGCTTCCCCCCGCCTGGTTCACGATCGCCTTCACCGTGGCCAGGCCCAGACCCGTGCCCTGACCCGGCTGCTTGGTGGTAAAAAAGGGCTCGAACAGGTGCGCGCGCGTCTGCTCATCCATGCCGTGTCCGTTGTCGGCAATCTCCAGGGAGACGTAATCTCCTGCCGGCCGGCCAGCGACGGCGGCAGCAGGCGTGTCCAGGCGGGAGTTGCTGAGCTCAATGCTGAGGCGCCCACCCTCGGGCATGGCGTCGCGCGCATTAAGCGCCAGGTTCAGGATCACCTGTTGGATTTCGACCGGGTCGGCCTTAACGTACCCCAGCCCGGGGGCGCTGTGGATGCTCAACTCAATCCGCTCCTCGATCATCTTGCCCAACAAGTCGCGCATGTCCTCCACTACGGTCTCGAGTGAGAGCACTTTGCTGTCGCTCACATGCTGACGGGCCACGAACAGCAGCTTGCGGATAAGAGCGCACCCGTGCTCGCTCGCCAGCTGAATTTCCCGCGCCCGCTGCCCCCCGGGCTGGGACTTCAGTTCCATGGCCAGCAGGTCGGAAAGAATGCCGATGCCAGTGAGCAGGTTGGCGAAATCGTGCGCCAGGCCGGCCACCAACCGCCCCACTGCCTCCACTTTGTGCGACTCGCGCAGGGCTTCTTCGGCCCGTTTGTGCTCGGTGATGTCTTCCACCATCTTGATGGCAAATTGCGGCTCCCCGCCCGGGCCGCGCACCAGCGAGACATTCAGTCGCCCCCATACAACTGCTCCGTCCTTGCGAACGTAGCGTTTCTCGAACTGGTAGCGGTCGCGCAGACCTTTCGTCATCTCCTCAAAGAGGCGCTCCTCACTGGCCAGATCATCGGGATGGGTAATGCGAGCAAAGGGCATGCCCTGTAGTTCCTCGTGGCTGTAGCCCAGCATCTCTTCCAGAGCCCGGTTGCTTTCCGCGATGTTGCCGTCCAGGGTGAAATGGCCGATGCCGATGGCCGATGCCTCGAAGATGGCGCGAAAGCGGGCTTCGCCTTCACGCGAGACGCGCCGCCGTTCCACCTGGCTGATGTCGCGTGAGGTGATCACCAGCAAGCGGCGCTTGCCCACCCGGAATTCCCGGCAGGAACTTTCCATTTGCAGGCAGGAGCCGTCCTTGCGCCGGCCACGGAACTGGCAGGCCGGGAAGCCACAGTTGAGAACGGGCTTTTCTCCCGCGCCGTTGGTGCAGGGATGATTGCTGGGCAGTAGGTCAGCAAGCGGGCGCCCCATTAACTCGCGCGTATTGGCGTACCCGAACAGACCGGAATGGGCAGCGTTGCACCACACAATTTTGCCCGCTTCTACTACCGCCATCGCCTCCGGGCAAGCGGCCGAGGCTGCGCTGAACAAGGAAGTGGGAGCCGGCTTAGCGGATAGTTTCGGAACGGGCTCAAGGGCGGTGTTCATGCCGACACCGTTATGCATTCTGCATTCCGTTTTGAAACATTCCCGGAAATGCTTGCAAAGGCGGTGCTCGGGAGAGTTGGCAGCCAGGATCGCGGAGGAGCTGTCTTAGATAGCGTTCCCAAAATGGAAAAGCAACATCTCAGCCTCGCAGCCGACGATGGATTGCAAACCCAGCTTCTTCAACATGATGCCAGTATGGGAGCAATATGAAACTCTGCCAGCCCCGGGGGAAAACCTGCGAATCTGCTTCTCCCAAAAGTGGAAGACATTAAAAACGTTACACTTGACCGACTACCTCGAGCATGCCCTAGCAAGACCTTTGTGCCACTTTTCCCGTTTCGGGTAAGTGATTCCTCTCACGTGACCATGTGACCTGCTGGCGAACCCATCCCGAGCACGTAGCCAAGTATTAAGGGCAAAGAAAAAGGGCGCGGCGAACTGCCGCGCCCTCTTGGACCGCAATTTTGCTTAGCTTTTCTTCACGCTCAGCGACTGGCTCAGACGGAAGGTCAGGCGCCGCTCCGGCCCGAAGCCTACATCCTCCTTGCCGGTAGCATAGGCCACCCCTGTACCTGCTCCCGCGCCCGCGGCACCGCCGATCAGGGCTCCCTTGCCGCCGCCTGCCAGAGCGCCGATCAGCGCGCCCGCGCCCGCGCCGCCGCCGATCATCTCCAGGTTGCGCTTCTTGTGCGACTTGCCGGCCAAAGAGAGGCTGGAGGTCTCAACCGGCACGCTTTTGCCATGCACATGGACAGAGGCGAGAGTGATTTTCAGATACGCAGGCTTGTGAAGGCGTCCGCCCTTGTTGGCCTCCACTACGCTCCCGGTAACATTGGCCCCCTTTGGAATCACGGTCTCGCCCTTCACTACTACGGGTTCATCCAGCACCGCGTCAAAGCTATCACCGCTCTGCGCGCTGGCGCTGCTTACCGCCGACTGCAGGCGCACCGTGAGGGGCGTACCAGCAGGTATGGTCAGCTTGGCCGGAGCCATCACGCGGCTGAGCACGGAGCCACTGCCGCCGCTGTTGTCACCAACATTAGTGCTGCTGTCGCTGGGGTTGCCGGTATTATCTGCATCCACCGGCGCCTTGCTGCAACCCACGGCCAACCCTATCGCCAGCAACAACGGAAAAATCCTTATCACTGACTTCTTCATCTGTTGGAATCCTCCCCTGAACGCACAGGTCTGAGGATTCCAGCCTGACAGGCGGTGTGATTGGTCGCAAGTTACTTTAGACAAAGACACTTAAGGCCGGTCGGGCTCGTTCTCCCGGCCGGCCTTTTGGGCTGAGAGCAGGTGCTGGGCGCTTTACTGCCCGATCACACGCAGCACCAGCATGGTTCCGCTGTCCAGCTTGACGTTTCCCCGGCTGGAACTGATGACTGAGCCTTCCGTCGGCGAAGCCTGCGGGCTGAGAGTCAAATTGGGAATGCCGATCACACCATGAGAATTAGCGTTCAGGGCCGGTCCTCCACCCCCGCCTGGTTGGCCCATGGGGCCGCCCAGGTTGCCGCCCGTGTCAGTTCCCTGCCTCTGCTGGGGCGTGGATGAGCCGCCGCCCATCCCGCCGGTATTGCGGCCGCCACCTCCCATTCCGGGCTGGCTACCACCCATGGGCGCCCCGCCGCCGCCGGGGCCGGACGGGCCTTCCTGTTCCTGCCCCTGCATCATGGGCGAAGGCTCGGGTTTG
>DASSQB010000641.1:0-17288 GCA_035702725.1 Terriglobales bacterium
GACCGGAACAAAGTACGGCTGCGGTGAGGGCCAGTGTGGAGCGTGCACCGTGCTGCTGGACGGAAGGCCGGCGCGTTCCTGCCGCACGCCGGTTTCGCAGGTGGCGGGAAAGAAGATCACCACCATTGAAGGGCTGGCGCAGAACGGCAAGCTGAATCCGGTGCAGCAAGCCTTCCTAAAGCAGGAGGCTTTCCAGTGCGGCTACTGCACTTCGGGAATGATCATATCCACTGTGGGGCTGCTGAATTCCAACCCTAGGCCCAGCGACGAGGAAATTGTGCGCTTCCTGAACGGCAACATGTGCCGCTGTGGCACTTATGGGCGGGCCATGGCCGCCATCCGGCGGGCGGCTCGCGAGTGGAAGGCGGAACGGTCATGAATAAGGAAACGATCGCGGCTGACCTGGAGATCACCCAGCACGAAAGCATCGAGAAGACCCGTTACGCCTTCGAGCTTGACCGGCGGCAGTTTTTCAAGCTGCTGGGGGGTGGTGTGCTGGTCTGCGCCTGCGCCGACAGCGTTGTGGCTCAGGAATCCGGCAGGGGGCGGCGCGCTGAACATGAGCTGCCGCGGGAAATTTCCGCATGGCTGCATGTGGGCGAAAGCGGCGTGGTCACGGTTTACACCGGTAAGGCGGAGATGGGGCAAAACATCCGCACTTCGCTGGCGCAGCAGGTGGCGGAAGAGCTGCGCGTGCCGGTTTCGGCCATCTCGATGGTCATGGGTGACACCGATCTGACCCCCTGGGACATGGGCACGTTTGGCAGCCGCACCACGCCCACTATGGCTCCACGCCTCCGCGAAGTGGCGTCTACCGCGCGGGCCGTGCTGGTCACCATGGCCGCGGAGCGCTGGCATGCAGACACGGCGACGCTGGTTGCGTCCGACGGCAAAGTCACCTACCCGAAAACGAAGCAGTCGCTCAGCTACGGCGAGCTAACGCGGGGGCAGCAGATAACGAAGCTGCTGCCGGAGGATCCTTCTTTGACTCCGGCCACCGAGTGGCGTGTCGCAGGAACACCGGTAGCAAAGGTGGACGGCCGAGCCTTCGTTACCGGCGAACACAAGTATGCCGCCGACGTGATCCGCCCGGAAATGATGTACGGCAAGGTGCTGCGGCCCACAGCGTTCAACGCCGCGCTCGCGTCGTTGGAGACTTCAGCCGCCGAAGGAATTCCCGGAGTCAAAGTAGTGCGCGACGGCAGCTTCATTGGCGCGGTCGGGCCCGACCAGCACACGGCCGAGCAGGCGATTAAGGCCATGCGTGCGACCTGGAAGGCCCCGGCGCAGCCTTCAAATAGGGAACTGTTTGACTATCTGCGAAAGAACTTGGACACCAGCGACGAAGGTTTCCGGCACGAGACGGGCTCGGTGAGCCAGAAGCTTCCCCCTTCCGCCAAAGCGCTGGCCGTTACCTATACGCTGCAATACATCGCCCATGCGCCGCTGGAGCCCCGCGCGGCCGCGGCGGAGTGGGAGGGCGAGAAGCTCACGGTGTGGACGGGCTCGCAGCGTCCCTTCGCGGTGGCCGACCAGCTGGCGGAGGAACTGCGCATTCCGCGGCAGCAGGTGCGGGTCATTATTCCCGACACCGGCTCGGCTTATGGCGGCAAGCACACCGGCGAATGCGCGGTAGAGGCCGCGCGCCTGGCCAAGGCCGCAGGCAAACCGGTGCGCCTGGTGTGGACGCGGGAGGAGGAGTTCACCTGGGCTTACTTCCGGCCAGCAGGGGTGATTGACGTGAAGGCGAGCGTGGACGAGGACGGCAAGGTAGTCACCTGGGAGCATGACAATTACAACTCCGGTCCGGCGGCGATCAACACGCCCTACGACATTCCTAACCAGCGCATTGAATTTCACCCGGTGAATTCGCCACTGCGCCAGGGCTCCTACCGTGGGCTGGCGGCGCCGGCCAACTTCTTCGCGCGGGAATCCGCGATGGATGAACTGGCGCACCTGGCGGGGATGGACCCGCTGGCCTTTCGCCTGAAGAATACCTCTGATCCCCGCTTGCGGGCGGTGCTGCAAGCGGCAGCGGAAAAGTTCGGCTGGGGGCAGAAGAGCACGCCGCAGCGCGGATTTGGGATTGCCGGCGGCACGGAGAAAGGTAGTTACGTGGCGACGTGCGCCGAAATCGAGATTGCACGGCCGGGTGCTCCCGTCAGGATTACCCGCGTGGTGGAAGCGTTCGATTGCGGGGCGGTGGTAAATCCCGACGGCCTGCGCAACCAAATTGAGGGCGCCATCGTCCAGGCTGCAGGCGGGGCGATGTTCGAGGCCATTCGCTTCGAGAATGGCAAGATACTGAACCCGCATTTTTATGATTACCGGGTGCCTCGTTTCCGCGACCTGCCCCAAATTGAGGTGGTGCTGGTCAACCGCAAGGATTTGCCCTCCGCGGGAGCGGGGGAAACGCCCAACATGGGGCTGGCGCCTGCCGTGGCCAATGCCGTTTTTGCCGCGACCGGAGTGCGCCTACGCTCGTTGCCGCTGCTGCCGCAGGGGAGCTTGCCAGCAAAAAGCTGAATCTTCCACCTCGTGGAAAAACCGGAAGATCCTCGTGTACATTTCCCGGAAGCGCTTTCGCTAAGCGCCGCCCACATGGACCAGCAATAACCAGCAGCTCGGAATCTGCATCTGAATCACGAGAGATGAAGCGCGCGCTCACGCTCCTGCTGGTTTTTTGCTTCCTTTTCGCCGACCGCTCGCTGTTGGGATACGCCGTGCTTTCCCACGAGGAGGTCATTGATCTTGCCTGGAAGTCCGACATCTTGCCGGCGCTGCTCAAGCGCTTTCCCAATGCCACGCCGGCAGAGTTGAACCAGGCGCACTCGTTTGCTTACGGCGGCTCGGTCATTCAGGACCTTGGCTATTACCCCCTGGGCAATAAGAAGTTTACCGACATCCTGCACTACGTCCGCACTGGCGACTTCGTCGCCTGGATGCTGCGCGATGCTCGCAATGTGCAGGAATACGCCTTCGCGCTGGGCGCATTGAGCCACTACGCGGCTGACAGCTTTGGTCATCCCGCCATCAACCTTTCGGTCCCCGTGGAGTATCCCAGGCTGCGCGCCCGCTATGGCGACTGGATCCCCTACGAGACCAGCCACGATGCCCATCTGCGCACGGAATTCAGCTTCGATGTGCTGCAGGTTTCCAAGCATCGCTACAACTCGCTGCAGTACCACGACTTCATCGGCTTCGACGTTTCGGAGGACTTGCTGGAGCGCGCCTTCGTGGATACCTACGGCATTTCGCTCGACAAACTGCTGCACTTCGACGATTTGACGCTGGAGACTTTCCGTTTCGCCGTGGGCAGCGTGGTGCCGGAGATGACGCAGGTGGCGCTGGCCACGCATCGGCCGCAACTGGAGCACGAATACAACAATCGCGCCCGGCAGGACTTCCTCTATCACCTCTCGCGCGCCGATTACAACCGGCAGTTCGGCACCCGCTACCGCCGGCCCGGTGTTTTTGCTCGAGTTCTCGGGTTCCTGATAAAGCTGGCGCCCTTTGGGCCGGCCAAGGTCCTGGGCTACCGCAACCCCACTCCTCAGACCGAGGACCTTTATTTTCGCGGCATGGACCACGTGCTGCAGGAGTACCACCTGCTGGTGCAGCAGGTCAGCGCCGGCGACCTGCGAATTCCCAACCGCAATCTCGATACCGGCTTGGTCACCAGGGAAGGCGAATACATGCTGGCCGACCAGAGTTATGCCGATCTGCTCCGCCGGCTCGATCGCGATCACTTTGCCCACCTCACGCCGGCGGTTCGGGCCAATATCCTGCAATATTTTGCCGCTGGTGATCCGCCCAACGGATCACTCAAGCCGGCACAGTGGAACCGGACTCAACAGGCCTTGGTGCTTTTGCGCGAGGCCACCGCAGGTCCACCAGTCAATTTCCAGCCGGCGCGCCAAATCCCGTCCGGAGCCGGGCCGCCCAATCTGCCGAGGGTCTCTCCAAGATGCTGCCAGTGAGGCGCTTAGAAGACTCACGTGGGTCTGTTCGGCGCCAGCAGGCGACAGACGAGCCCACCAGTGGAGCCGTTTTAATGAAAGGGAACTGGAATTCCCTGACTGGTTACGAAACCATTTGCGGCGGCAGCACATCCTACCCTGCGGGAAATCGGTTGCGGACGCGCGCTGTTTTTTCTCGGGCGGGGTATGATACTGCGCGGAAAGCGGCGTCCTCGTTCCTGGCTTAAGAGGCAGTCTGAGCAAAACGAGTTCCATGTTGCGGTGGTTGCAAAAAGCCGGCCTGAACAAGGCTGGTTGGTGGCCCCTGGCCCTCGCCCTGGTCCTGCTCACCTCCATGTTCCCGCATGCTGTCTTGGGGCAAGATACCGCCGATGTCCACATCACGCCGCGGGTTGATTCCACAGCGAAAGCGCACGCGCCCGATCCCGCGCTGCGCGCCGGCCTGCCCATCCTGAAGTCCAATGTCAATCTTGTGCTGGTGCCGGTTACGGTCACCGATCCCATGGACCGGCTGGTAACAGGGCTGGAGAAAAGCAACTTCACGGTTTATCAGGACAAGCAACCGGAACAAATCCGCAACCTGTCCAGCGATGATGCCCCCATCTCGGTGGGCGTGATCCTCGACATCAGCGGCAGCATGGGCGACAAGATTCAGAGGGCGCGTGAGGCGGTTTCGCAATTCCTGGAGACGGCGAATCCGCAGGATGAGTTTTTCCTCATCACCTTCTCTGACGGCCCGCACCTGGTTTCGCCATTTACCAGCCGGGTGCAGGACATCGAAAGCCAATTGCCCACCGTTGAGTCTAAGGGCATGACCGCACTGCTGGACGCCATTTATCTGGGCATAGACGAGATGCGCCACGCCCAGTACCCGCGTAAGGCGCTGCTCATCATCTCTGACGGGGGCGATAACCACAGCCGCTACACCGAAGGTGAAGTGAAGAGCATGGTGAAGGAAGCGGACGTGCAGATTTTCGCCATCGGCTTGTACGACCAGTTTCCCCGCACCGTGGAAGAGCAGGAGGGACCAGGGCTGCTGCGCGAGGTCACGGATGCCACCGGCGGCCGCTCTTTCACCATTGACAATCCCAACGAACTGGCCGATGTGGCCACCAAAATCGGCATCGCGCTGCGCGATGAGTATGTGCTCGCCTACCAGCCCACCACCCGTCCCCATGACGGCAAGTATCACAAGATTACCGTAAAGTTGCGGCCCCCCAAGGGTCTTCCGCCGCTGCACGTCTCCGCCAAGCGCGGCTTCTACGCACCCTCGCAATAGAAAACCAGAGCAGGTAAGTCGGCCATAGTTTTGGATTGGCGATCAGTCTTTCTGCTGCTTACGCCAGTGGTTCGCTTCAACTCTCTATTACAAAGAGGTGTGACATCGGTCACTGTAATTGTGACGGTTCGGACCATACTAGCCGTAAGCCTAAGGGTTTGTGACAGGGAGGTTTAAGTTGTCCTCCAGGTCGGTTCCAGCAGAAAGCGCCTCAATCCGCATTCTCGTGGTAGATGATCTCGAGCAGTGGCGAAGAATGGTCCGCTCCATCCTGGGTGCACACAAGCAACTGCATGTCGTTGGCGAAGCCGTTGACGGGGTGGAAGCAGTTCAGAAAGCGGGGGAACTCAAGCCAGACGTGATTGTGCTGGATATAGGTCTTCCCAAGGTCAACGGAATCGAGGTCGCAAATCGCATAAGACAACTTGCTCCCGGCACGAAAATAATCTTCTTCACTCAGAATGCCGACGCAGATGTGAGGCTGGCAGCTTTGAGCAGTGGAGCACGGGGATACGTCCTGAAGGCGAACGCTGGCCAGGAGCTTTTATCAGCTGTGGAAACGACTCTTCACGATTCTGTCGGCAGTGGATCGAAGGTGTAGATTCCCGCTGACCCTACGTGCGATAGCCACTGGACCTTGCACACCATTCTGTCGGATGGGTCGCTACTATCAGGCATACCTTTCGGTGACGGATTTCACACTGTGTACACACATAACTACGCCAGGCACGGCAATGCGATGTATCTTTTTGCCTGCCTCCGCGCACAAACTTTCCACTCACAGTCGAAAACCGATACCAACATTCACTTGCCGGCATAGGGCGCTGTTAAAAGTAACAGAGCCCTGTCATCGTTAGCAGTACTCACACTGCTGTTTTGTTCATAGGCTGATCGGTATTCAGTCGCTCTTGCTCCGGAGGCTCATTGGCTTCTTGGTGCTCCGATTGCGGGAGGTTCACTATGGCGCGATTGATTGAATTTTATGTGCCAACTAGTTTCAAAGCACCGCGGCGGCCAGGGTTACCCTTGCAACGACGCGGCAAGATCCTCCGGTTCCAGCGTGCCGCAACAAAAAAGTCCGCCTAAAGCGCAAGGGCGCTAAGCAGCGCATTCTCCTCGATGCGATTCGTCGCCTTACGCCACCAGCAACAAAACGCAGTAGAGGCCGGCCAAGAAGCGGATATCGAAATCCGGCCCTTGTGCCCGCCAGGCGCGAAATAGCAACCGCGGCTCGCGCCACCCACACTCCTGACATTGGCAGGTGACTGTTCCACTTCCAGGGTGCGTGCTGGTATTGGGAGATGAAATAGGCATGGTTTTGGCTGCTGTCAGCAGCCAAAGATAGTTTCCCTGACACCCTGGCAAAATCCCCATTGTTGGCCAGTCCGATGAGCGGCGGTACAAACAACATCGATAAGAGTAGGCCAGCGCAGGCAGTAATGAGTAGCGCGTCTGGCCAGAGGACCAGCTGAGAACGCGAGGCCGCCGGAGTTGTTTACCTGTTCAGGTCACCACGAGCCGTTCGCGATTCTGTCCCACCGCAACCAAGCTACTCCACCGCAACTACAATCATAGTGGCGTCGTCCTGGGGGCGGCCGTCGCAGTGCTCCAGCACGGCGGATGTCAGCTGACGATGCAGGCTATCGGCGTCGAGCGCGCGGTTAGCTGCGGCTAAGCGCACCAGTTGCTCATCGCCGAATTCCTGGCCCTGCTCGTCGAACGCCTCAACTATGCCATCGGTGAAGAGAACCAGGCGGTCTCCCGGGCGAAGCTCGATGTCCTGCTTACGGTAACGCCAATCCTGGAAGTAGCCCAGCACGGCGTCGTCGCTCTGCGGGCGCACCACCGAGCCGTCTTCCCGAACCAGGATGGGCGGGTTGTGGCCGGCATTGCAGCACACCAGGCGCCGGTCTTCCGCCAGCAGGCAATAGAAGAAGGAAATGAATTTTCCCGCCGGAGCAATCTGGCAAAGAATGCGGTTCAGTTCGCCGCAAACTTCTTCCGGAGGCTGGCCGCGCAGCGAGCGCAGCATGGCCTGCAGGCTGGACATCATCAGGGCCGCGCCCACACCCTTGCCCGCGATATCGGCGATGCTGATGGCCGCTTCGCCTGCGCTGGTCTTGCTTACCTCGAAGTAATCGCCGCCCAGAGTTCTGGCCGAGCGCGAGCTGGCGCAAATTCTGTAGCCGCGAAGCTCCGGCACCGGCTGCGCCAGAAAATGCTGCTGTACTTCCTGGGCGTCGGTCATTTCGCGCTTCCAGTCGCCCGCCTGGCGCAGCATTCGTTTATGGTCGCCTATTTGGGTGCGCAAAGCTTCGAGTACGTGCTGGTTATTCCAGGGCTTCTGGATGAAATCGCGTGCGCCGCGGCGCATGGCTTCAATCGCCAGTTCCATGTTGCCCCACGCCGTCATCACCACGAGAGGCACGTCTTTTTCCAGGTTGCGGATGCGAGTGAGCAGATCCAGTCCTTCGCGCCCGGACGTAGTGTCCTGGGTGTAGTTCAGGTCCATGAGCACCAGGTCATAGTCGCGGGCCTGCAGCGCGGAAACCACGTCCGCGGGGCGAGTGACCGCGTCCGCCTCGTAGCCTTCCTGCTTCAGCAGCAGGCGCAGCGCTTCCAGGACCATGCCTTGATCGTCGGCCAGCAGGATTCGCGGTTTGTTGGCGGAAGTAACCGAGCTGTATTCAACCTGCATATGCTCGCCTCGCACTCGGTTCCAACAGAGAGCACTCCCGGTGCCACTGGTTCTAAGCGCGGTAAGCTATTGCAAAATAATGGTGAAAAAGCTTCGGAGAGAGAATTAACTCAGGTTGCAACTGTCCGCTTCCGGACAGTGTTGTTCGAGCGCGAACAAGTTAGAGGAGTCGCACTATCGTTTTCCGCCGCCAGCCCACGGCCGCTTGCCTCTGCTGGCGGTGGCAGAGATGCCGGCGCTGGCGCGCACCAGCGATTCCACCGGGGGCGCCACCATGAGCAGCAACTGCGCGTGCCCCGGTTTCTGCGCCTGCTGCAGCATGCCCATCTGCTGTGTGGCCCATCCCGAAGGCGGACTCTGGCGGCGGCTGAGATAGTCAAGGGCCTGCAACCCGGTCTCAGCACACTGGGAAAGGCTGCGCGAGAGCGGAACCACCTCTTTCAGCAGAAATGATTTTTGCAGCAGGGGCTGCAGGCGGGCGTCATTGCCTGCCCACTTGGTGAGCTGGGCGCGCAAACGGGTGTGGACGGCGGGCGAGGCCTTGCCTGCCACCACCTGCTGTACCAATCCGGCGAACTGCCGCCCCGTTTCGCTTTCCGGCGGCACCGCGTCCACCAGGCGGTTGAGAGGAGTGAGGCTGGTGGCCGGCGTGGCCGCCAGATCTTCGCGCGTGTAGTCCTTCACCGGTTCCACCACGTCAGCCAGCACTTTGAGCGGCGCCATGTCTTCCTGGCCGGCCAGACGATGAAGCATGAGGTAGTAGGTGGAGACGTGGGTGTTTCCCAGCCACCTCAGCCAGGTGCTCATAACGGTCAGGCGCTGATACATGGAATCCACATCGTGCACGCTCGCCGGCGACCACAGCCGCTCCGCAACCACTGCGGCACGGGGCCAGAGGCGGGAATCAAAGTTCTCCGGTGAAACATATTCCGACCACAGGCAGGCTTCGCCGCCCAGAATGCGTTGCTGCTCTTGCTGGCTGAGCCGGGCCGCATCACCCGACAGCGGATCCACGTCGTAGTGCATGACCGCCGGCCACATCAGGTCGAGGTAGTAGCCGCTGGAAAGAAGCCCGCGATAGCCCTGCCTGGCAGCCTGGGCCAGCGATGCCTGGCCGCGCCAGGACTGGATCACAATCGTCGTGGGCATGTCAGGCCGGAGAATCTCGTCCCAGCCGATCATCGTCTTGTGATGTTTGCTGACAATCTTTTCCAGGTGAGAATTAAAGTAAGCCTGCAAGTCGGCATTGTTCTTGATCTCGTGGCCGCGCATGAACTCCTGGACCTTGGGGTTGGCATCCCACTGCTTCCCGTTCACCTCGTCGCCGCCAATATGGAAGTAGCGGTCGGGGAAAAGGCCGGCCATTTCGTCCACAAACTTGTCGAGAAATTTGTAGGTGCTGTCGCGCGTGGGGTCCATAGCGGGGTTGTGGATTCCCCAGGTGCGCTCGATCTCATAGGGTCCGGGGCCACTGGAGAGCTCGGGATAGCCGACAAACCAGGAGATGCTGTGCCCGGGCATGTCGAATTCCGGGACCACGCGGATGCCACGGTCAGCGGCGTAGGTGATCAGGTCGCGAATGTCATCCTGGGTGTAGTAGAGGCCGTCGGAGCCCTTCTCCTGCAGCTTGGGAAAGGCCTTGCTTTCCACGCGAAAACCCTGGTCGTCGGACAGGTGAAGGTGCAGCACGTTCAGCTTCACCGCCTCCATGCCATCCACGGCGCGCTTGACGGCGCTGATCGGCTCAAAACGGCGGGCCACGTCGAGCATCAGACCACGCCAGGGGAAACGCGGCTGGTCCTGGATGACCAGGGCGGGCGCGGCGAAGCCCGCAGGCGTGGGCTGCACCAGCTGCAAAAAGGTCTGCAGGGCGTGCATGGCGCCCAAGGTGGTGGGCGCGCTGATGCGCGCGCCGGTGGGCGTCACCTGCAGGTTGTAGGACTCGTCTTCTCCCAGCTCGGGATAGTCCTTGCTGGCATGCTCGGCCGCAATCACCAGGGTGGCGCTGGCGCCGTCACTGGGATGAGTGTTCAGCGGAATCGCGGTTTGCCGCGATAGGCGATGCAGGAAACGGGAGGCAGCGGCCTGTAGCCGCGCGTCTTTTTCCCCGGTAAAGCCCACCGAAAAAGATTGCGTAATAACCAGTTGCCCGGCACTCAGCCGCACGCTCTGCGGCATGGGCATGAGATCCAATTGCGGCTGCGTTTGCATTTCCGGCTGCGCGTCCGTGAGCGACATGAAAGATACCAGCAGGATGAGGACAAGCGTGGGCGTACGCATGCGCAGTGGGATCTCCAAAGATGACGCGGACTGAGCAGGATATAGAAACTACGCTTGTGAGGGCAAGGTTACTTTCGCGTACGCCAGAGGCCCCGCCGCTAACCTGATACGACGCCGCAAACCAGCTCAACGGCTAAAGCGTGCGGGAAATTCTGCCAGCGCTCCTAAGCCGCGCCTTGAGCGAAGAGAAGAACCCTCGGAATCGCAGGAATATGGCAAGCTCTGTAGGGTCACTCGACTACACCCGGCCGATTCGCAAGGGAACCGGCCGGTTCCGCTCGAGATGACAGGCGTTTTTAGCGCCTTAGGCCGCGCCGCCCACAATCTGGAAGAAGCGGATGATGCTTTCAATTCCCCGGTAGAAATTGGGGATGTGGAACTTCTCGTTGGGCGCGTGCAGGTTGTCGTCAGGCAGGCCGAAGCCCATCATCACGCTGGGAATCTTCAGCGCCTTCTCGAAGTCCGCCACAATGGGAATGGACCCGCCGGAACGGATATACACCGTGTCCTTCTTGAACACGTCATGCATGGCCTGCGCCGACGCCTTGATGTACTTGTTGTCGGTGCTGACCACGATGGGATCGGCGATGCTCCACTGCTTGATCTTAACCTCGATGCCTTTGGGCACGATGGACTGGACGAAATCGTTGTAGATTTTCCAGATTTCATCCGGACGCTGGTCGGGCACCAGGCGCATGGAAACTTTGGCGCTGGCGCGCGCCGGAATCACGGTCTTGGCGCCGTAGCCGGTAAAGCCTCCGGGCATGCCGTGCACCTCCAGCGTGGGCCGAGCCCAGGTGCGGTAGAGCACGGAGTAGCCGGACTCGCCGGTCAGCACCTTGGAGCCGACTTCGGTCTTGCGGTAGTGCTCTTCGTTGAAGGGCAGGCGGTCCCAGGCCTTCAGTTCGTCGTTCGTGGGCTTCTGCACGCGGTCGTAGAAATGCGGGATCAAAACCTTGCCGCTCTCATCTTTCAGCTTGCCTATGATGCGGGCCAGGGCCTCGAAGGGATTCGGGGCGGCGCCGCCATAGACGCCCGAGTGCAGGTCGGTCATGGGGCCGCTGGCTTCCAGTTCGGTGTAGCACATGCCGCGCAGGCCGACGCACAGGCTGGGCGTCTCCGGGGCAAACATTTCGGTATCGGAGACCAGGGCGAAGTCGGACTTCAGCCGGTCGGGATGGTCCTTTACAAACGCGGCGATGGATTCGCCGCCCACTTCCTCCTCGCCCTCGATGAGAAGGCGCACATTCAGCGGCAGCTTGCCGTTGCCCGTCTTCATCAGCGCTTCCAGGGCTTTCAAGTGCATGTACATCTGGCCCTTGTCGTCCACGGCGCCACGGGCATAGAGGTTCTGGTTGCGCTCGGTCGGGTCGAAGGGCGGAGACTTCCACTCGTCCAGGGGGTCGGGCGGCTGCACATCGTAGTGGCCGTAGCAGAGCGCGGTGGGTTTGCCCGCGGCATGCAGCCAGTCGCCGTAGACCAGCGGGTGGCCTTCGGTCTTGATGACATCCACGTGCTCCAGGCCGATGCGTTTCATTTCGGCGGCCACGAACTCCGCCGCTTTGCGAACATCGTCTTTGTGGTCAGGCAGCGTGCTCACGCTGGGGATGCGCAGCAGGTCCTTGAGTTCGCTTAGAAAACGCTGCTGGTTCTGACGGGCATAATCAACGGCCGCGGTAGACATAAGCCTCTCCCTGTTCAGAGTTGTGTGGCGTTGCGACGACCAGAAAGTATACCCGAAGGCCGAAGCTGCGGCTGTGACAAGAAACCCAAATCTACCGCCGAGACGCAGAGATCGCGGAAGAGGAATTATTGACCGATGACTTCTTGGCGCACTCGGCGTCTCGGCGGTAGAAGTTTGATCCGGCTTCAACTGTCGAAGCGCGCTGGTGAAAAAGCAGAAATGTCGAACTCGGGCTTTGCGCCGCGCACCACCTGCGTCATCACCAGTGCCGTGACCGGGGCCAGCAGGATGCCGTCGCGAAAATGGCCGGTGGCAACAAAGTAGCCGGGCAGGGAAGTGGCACCCAGGATAGGCAGCTTGTCGGGTGTGCCCGGGCGCAGGCCGGCCCAGGCTTCCAGCATGCGCGCCTGGCCCAGTTCGGGCGCCAGATTGGCAGCCGCCTGGTGGAGGCGCTGGATGGTATTGGCGTCGGTGCGCTTGTCAAATCCAGCTTCCTCCAGCGTGGCGCCAATCAGGATGCGCCCGTCGCTGCGCGGCACCAGGTAAGCGCCGGGCCCGCGCACCACGTGGCGCAGGAAGTCGCGGCGGGGCGCAATGACGGACAGCATTTGCCCTTTCACCGGACGCGTGGGGAAAGATGGCGCCCCCGCGATCTGTCCCGCCCAGGCGCCCGCGCAATTTACCACCACGGCTGAGGGAAAGTGTGTCTTTGCGGTTTTCACGCCGCTCGCCCTTCCCTCCGCCACCTGTACTTCCACCACAGGCGCGCCAGAAGCGATCTCGATTCCCCTGTGCTTCGCGGCCTTCAGCGCGGCCGCGGTCAGCGCGCGCGGGTCCACGCTGCCTTCCGGCCAGAATTCCGCCCGCTTGGCCGAACCGGCCAGGCAGGGCTCGAGTCTAGTCAGTTGCGGCGGGGTGAGTGCCTGAGAATCGCGGCAGAGCGACATGCCGTCGCTATCCAGGATAACGGAACCTTCCCGGCGCAAGTCCACGTGCTGGCCCGATTCGTCCTCCAGTTCGTGCGCGAACTCGGGATAAAGCTGGAAGCTGGCCATAGCCAGCGACCGCAGCTTCTCGGGGGTGTGAGGGTCGCACTGGGCGAGCATGCCGGCGGCTGCGTGCGAAGCTTCGCGGCCCGGCTCGTGTCGTTCCACAATCAGTACGGCAGCGCCGTGTTTGCGCAGGTCGAGCGCCAGCGATAGACCGATGATGCCGCCGCCGACGATGGCTACGTCCCAGGTTTTCACGAAGACATTGTAGAACGGCGTGAGATGCGAGCAGGAGATCAGGTAGGAACTCAATACAAGTGACTACGCGCCGATAAGTGCAGAGCGTGGCCACGGTCGCGGCTTGCGGTTGCGCGCTCAATGCCTTCATCTGCAGCAGCTTTGTGGATTGTCATCCTGAGTTCGAATGCGGCACACCAACCCGCATCCGAACGAAGGATTTGCTTTTGGCGTACGGAAAAGCAGATGCTTCGCTGCGCTCAGCATGACAATGCCGGAGAAAAGTGCCGTGGGATTGCGCGGGCCACTCCCCACCCTGGAAACTTACTGCGCTTCTTCGGCCACCGGCTTGGCTTGGGCGGCAGACTGTTCGCTTCGGCTGGCGCCCACCAGCCGTGAGAACACCGCCAGACGCTCCGGCGCAGGGCCGATGTAGTAGGTGGGATAGCAGGTCAGCAACGTCAGCTCTGTATCGGGCGTAGGCTTGGTCACCCAGACGTCATCCGGCTGCAGAATTTTTTTGCCCGTGACCTGGTAACGGAATTGCCGGCCGGCGCGCTGCACCAGGACGTAGTCGCCCTGCTTAAGCTCATGAATGTGGCGGAAGAAGGTGTCGCGATGCGCCGAGATAACCGAGTTTCCCGGCTGGCCGGGCTCGGGAGTATCGGGAAGATGGCCGGGGCCCATCAGCAGGTCGCGGCGGTTTACACCCTCGACCACAACCGCGTCCAGCTTGATAGCGGGAATACTCAGCCGAGTGAGGGTGGTGACCAGGCCCGCCGGCTGGGCGGGCAGTTGCAGGTTCTGCTGCTGCCATTGCTGCGCCAGGCGACGTTGGGCCGCGTACATGGTGGCATATTGTGAAGTTACATAGATCAGCAGCGCCACTCCCGCCAGAATCAGGAATGATGGCCAATAGCGCTTCAGCCAGTCCGGAACTTTTCCCATATCAAGTAACCTGCTCCGACGGCCAGATTAACAATTAAGATGCGCGATTCCAGGGTAGCGCAATGTGAGCAGATGCTAGCTGGTATCTGGCCAGAACACCTTCGTAGTTTGTCGGGTAAGGCAGCTACCTCGTCCGCATGGCGGAGGTAAGTCCGCCGGCCAAGACGCCAAAGCCGATCACCGCCAGCAAGGGAAGCGAGCTGCTTGAGCGGGGCAGAGGCTGATCCGCGTCACTGCCCTTGTTCTCGGGATTCTTCGCGGAACCTGCAGTTTTGGAGGCAGGAGTTGAACTGCTACTCTGCTGGACCGCAGTACCGGGCAGGGTGCCCGCCAGGCTGCGACGAGCAGGCTCCTGGCTGCGCTGCGGCTGGGCCCACAACAGTGCCACCACAAGGCAGACGAGCCCGACTAAGACGAATTGCCAGTAGCGCTTCATGGTTCCTAGGGCCCCTTTACTTTCCGCGCCAATGCTGAGCACCTGACTACCAAATTTCGGATATACAGTTCCGGGGCGCCAACTCACCTCGCGATGCAGCCGTATCGTCCAAGAGCCCTAAACAGAGCTCCTTGCGAGTGCCGGCCGGCTCCGGGGTGATAATCTGCGGTTACTTAAGGGCAATTCATGGGCCAAATTGGGGCTCCATCAGTGCCTTTCGTTTGACACAGCTTCTTTTCTGCTGAACAATGCTGCTATCCCCAAAAGCAGCGCAGAAGAGGCACCCATGTCCATCACTCCAGCTCCTTCTCCGGAAATTCCGGACGAGGAGCGGCAGCGACAACAACAAGAGCAGGAGCAGCAACAGCAGCAGCAATACGAGCAGCAGCAATACCAGGAGCAGCAGTATCAGCAGCAGGCTCCCTATCAGCCCCCGCAGCAGTACTACCAGCAACCGCCTTCTCAGCCGCAGTACGCCTCTGCGGAAGTGCAACGCGCACAGCGCCAGAACACCATCTGGAAGTGGGTGGTGTGGGCGTTCGCCGTTCTCTACGTGGCGGGGTCAATTTATTTCATCGTGGACCTGCGCGGGCGCCTGGAGCGCGTAGAGCACTCTTCGGAATCTTTGCACGGGGACGTTCACGAGCTGAACCGGAAGCTGGGTGACGCCCAGGCGGATACCGACACGCTGGCCTCCCAGCTCGGCATCACCAAGAAGGAACTCGCCCGGCGTACCTCCGACCTGCAGCGCCAGCAGCGGGCGGCCGAGGAGCGGCTGGCCGAGCAGCAAAAGCAGCAGATCAGCGCCGTGAGCGGGGAAGTGGCCGGCGTGAAAACGGAAGTCGGCGGCGTGAAAACCGATGTGGCTTCCACCCGCAGCGACCTGGAAGCCACCAAGGCCAAGCTGGAGCGCGCCATTGGCGACCTGGGCGTGCAGAGCGGGCTGATCGCGCGCACCCGCGGCGACCTGGAAACACTTAAGCACTCGGGCGACCGCAATTACTTTGAGTTCACTCTCACCAAGAACAAGGACTTCACCCCGGTCTCGACCGTGAGCCTGCAGCTTAAAAAGGCAGACGCCAAGCATGGCCGTTTCACCATGAATGTCCGCTCAGATGACCGCGTGATCGAGAAGAAGAACCGCAACCTGGACGAACCCATCCAGTTCTACACCGGGCGCCAGCATTTTCTCTACGAGATCGTGGTGTGGACCGTGGAGAAGAACAAGATCAGCGGCTACCTGAGCACGCCCAAAGGCGCGCCCCAGCCGGTAACCGCAAATTAGCAGCTTCTAACCGGGCCGGCATCTCTGCCGGCCGCTTCATTTTTCCATTGACACTCTTCTGAGGAGGGTTAAGATGCGCCCTCATTGTGGAGGTGTGTTATGTCGCTTAAAGGGAAACATGCGCTTATCACCGGCAGTTCCCGCGGGATTGGCCGGGGCATAGCGCTGAAACTGGCGGAACACGGCGTCAAGACCGCCATTCACTATTACAGTCAGTCTGACGCGGCGAACGAGACTCTGGCAAAAGTGCGGGCCCGCGGCGGGGACGGGTTCGTTGTCCAGGCGGACGTGACTCGGCCAGACGAAATCCGGCAGCTCTTCGGCCGGATTGAGCGGGAGTTTGGAAAGCTCGACATCCTGGTGAGCAACGCGCGGCCGGAGCTCAGCGCGTTCTATCAACCTCCGATGGACCTCACCCTGGATCAGTTACGCGCGGCGCTTGATTCTCAAGTGCAAGCATTTTTACTCGAGGCGCAGTTGGTGAGCCGGATTATGCCGGACGGCGGACGAATCATAGCAATCAGTTATTCGCCAAGTGGCCTTACCGGAAGTTGGCAGCCTTGGGTTGGAATGGGTGCGGCTAAAGCGGCGCTGGATTCGCTGGCGCGCTATTTTGCAGTCGCCTTGGCCAAGCGTCGGATCACCGTGAATGTGATTAGTCCGGGCGCCACCGAAGATAGTGTCGTGGGCCGACTCCCAACCGACGTGTTCAGCGCAATCAAAAGGTGGCACGAAAGCGGGTGGACACCCATGGGCCGCGTAGGGACTCCCGCGGACGTCGGCAATGCCGTAGTGTTGTTCTGCATGGACGAAGCCGGCTTCATCACTGGACAAACCGTGCACGTGGATGGTGGAGGGTCCATTATGGATCCCGTGTTCCCGCTCGAAATCCAGCGAGGATAGGCGATTAGCGGATACTTAGGGGCCGCCAATCGAAATCCGATCTGACACGCAATTCCGGCGGAGCACAAGTCCTGGAACGCCAAGCTAGAATCGAGACTTCCCAGCTCAATACCGCTGGCACACCTGTGGAACGAGCCGGAACTATCATTAATGTTGTTCGGGCCGACTTTCACCACGGGCTGCTAACCTCTTCTATCCATTCCAGGCAGGGCGTGTGCGGATTGCTCGCTCGGCACGCCCTGTCTCCAGTCTGATATTGACACGCCCGCTCGCCTCCCGCAGATTCCATTCAGCTTCATCAACCCCGGAGAGAGGAACATCATGTATCCAGGCGGACGCGTATTGATCGAAATCCTGCTGCGCACGGCCACCATTTACTTTTTCGTGCTGCTGGGCGTGCGCTTGAGCGGCAAACGCGAAGTAGGGCAGATGACGCCCTTCGACCTCACATTGCTGCTGCTGCTCAGCAATGCCGTGCAGAACGCCATGACCGGCCCCGACAACTCACTGGCCGGAGGAGTGGTCGCGGCCGGAACTCTGCTGGCCATGAACTATGGCGTGGCCGAAGC
>DASSQB010000642.1:0-14186 GCA_035702725.1 Terriglobales bacterium
GGAAGCACCCCAACCTGATTTTCGGCGCGAGTGCCATTTTTGTATATGTAGGAGCGGAGGTGGCGATTGGCAGCTCGATCGCGAATTACCTGGCGCTGGATAACATTGGACATTTTATAAGCCCGGCCAGCGTGCCTTCCGCTGCCGCCCGCTACCAGCAGGCGCTGATCATGGCGGCCAAATACATTTCGCTCTACTGGTTGGGCGCGATGGTGGGACGGTTCATTGGGTCGGCGCTCCTGCAGAAGATCAAGACAGGAAGCCTGCTGGGGTTCTGCGCCATTATGGCCGCGCTACTGGTCACCGTGTCCGTGCTCAGCAACGGCCATGTGGCGATGTGGGCGATTCTGCTGGTGGGCTTTTTCAACTCCATCATGTTCCCCAGTATTTTTACTCTGGGCGTGGCGGAACTGGGGCCACTGACCGGGGATGGCTCGGGAATCATGATCATGGCCATTGTGGGTGGGGCCGCCATTCCGTGGTTCGTGGGCAAGATGGGGGACTTGATCAACGCCAGGTCTTATGGTGGCGCTTTGTGGGGCCAGGGATTGCACTACGCCTTGATTGTGCCGGCGGTGTGCTATCTGTACATTCTGTTTTTCGCGCTGAGCGGGTCGAGGCCCAACAGCGAGCGCTACGCGAAGGGGTAGAGTACCTTTCCCCATCCCCGTCGCGGGCGAGGGCCGCCCGCGCCACAAGTCGTGAGATCGTACAGCCCTGACATGACAGTAAGGAAACAAAGCCTGGCGATGGGTGTGGACATCGGCGGCACGAAACTAGCCGCCGGGGTGGTGGATGGGAGCGGCGCCATCCTGCAGCAGATACGCACACCCATGGCGGCCAAGGGCGAGGCTTCGGCAGGATTGGCGGCGGTGACTTCTGCCATCACGGCGCTGGGGAAAAAGCTGGGCGCAGGTGCTTCCCTCTCCGAAGTGGTGAGCGGCATCGGCCTGTGCTCGCCGGGACCAGTGGATCCTCATACCGGCGTGGTGATCAATCCCCCGAATCTTCCGTGCTGGCGCAATTATCCCCTGGTGGCGGAAGTTGGCCGGGTTTTCGGTGTGCCGGTAAAGCTGGATAACGACGGGAATGCGGCAGCGCTCGCTGAGGCACAGTGGGGAGCGGGGCGGGGCTTTCAGAATGTGTTTTATGCCACTATCGGCACCGGGATCGGGACGGGAATTGTTTTCGACGGGCGAATTTACCACGGGCGGACCGGGGCCGCAGCCGAGGGCGGGCACGTGAGCATTGATTACCGTGGGCCACGGTGCGGCTGCGGGAAGCCGGGATGCATCGAAGTTCTGGCCTGCGGGCCGGCGATCGCACGGCGAGCACGGGCCAAACTGAGCGCCGGACAAACGTCTGCCCTTCTCGATTTGGCCAAAGGCAATGCAGAGGCGATCACCCCGGAGATGGTGGGGCAAGCTTATGCGGCCGGGGATGCCGTGGCACGGGAAACGCTGCTGGAGACGGTGGATCTGCTGGCGTTGTGGCTGGGCAACATGGTGGACCTGTTGGAGCCAGACGTGATGGTGATGGGGGGCGGGGTGGCAGCCATGCTGCAACCGCTCTTTGATGAGATCCGCGAACGTCTGCCGGGATGCTGCATCAATTCGCGCTGCCAGGAGATTCCGCTGGTGATGGCACGGTACGGGGCGGACGCGGGGATTGCCGGGGGAGCGGCGCTGTGCAGCGCGGCCGCAACTTCAGCTGTCTAGAGACAACTCGAAGTTTTGCAGGTGCCGTCCCTAACGAGAGTCGGGTGGTCTGAAGGCTTCGAGTACCAGCACTCCTCAGGCCGTACGGCGAATGGCTATTGCTTTCCGCTAATGGGTTGTTGCTTCCACGAAGCAAATGCAATTGGCGCCCGTCAGAATGACAAGAGCACACAATGTGGTGCGAGAGTGCTGCGCTGCCAACTCCTGATGGCACTGATGTGCCATTCCCAAAGATACGGGGTCAGGTTAAGGTTCGATTAAGCCACTTCGTAGATCAGATTGCCCAGGCAGTTTCGAACCAGGAGCTACCTGGGCAATCCGATACCATCTCCCAGCGCTCAACAACCTCAATAACGGCCTGGAACGAACCTGGGCCCCAGCCAACGAGGGAGGATGCCAATGTCGGAACCGCTCACCCCCGTCGAACAGCAGATCGTGCGCTGTGCCCTGAATAACCTGAACCCCGAACAAACCGCCCGTTGCCTGAACCTGACCGAACGCACAGTACAACAGAGCCTGCACGGCATTTACCGCAAACTGGGAATCACAACCCACCTGGAGCTTCTGTTTTCGGTATGCTCCGGGTCGGTGAAGATCGCAGCCGGCGAGGGCGCTGCGGCTTAGCGTTCCCTACTGAAAGAACTCGCCCATATCGGGCGCCGCGCCCGAACCGCCGGGGAATTCCTTTGCGCCGGTGGCCTCAATCAGCATTCGGAGGGTGCTTTGGTGCTGAAAGAAGGTGGTGGACTGGTAGCCGGATTTCGCCCGCGAACTGATGACCAGCATAGGCACGTGGCCGCCGCCGTTGGCGAGGTCAATGTCGAAGGATTCGTCGAAGACGATTACCAGCAATCCATCCTTCTGAAATGCGCTGCTGGCCAGTAAGGGAGCAATATTGGCCTGCAGCCAGCTATCGGCGGTGGAGAGCCGGAGAGTGTCGTCGCAGAGCGGGCCTCCTCCGGGACAGTCATGGGCGTCGTGTTCCGCGTTGGGAAGCACAAAGGAAAAATTGGGCAGCTGATTGGCGGCCAGATCAGCGGCGAACTGGGTAAGCGGCACCAGATTCTGCAACTGGGCGCCGTTGCTGCGCACATCGCTGAAATAGGAGAAGGGATTGTGGTGCTCGAGATAAGGAAAGACATCGCCTCCTGTATAGCCTACTGAGGGCAGGCTTTCGGCATAAGACTTCCAGGTCTTCCCTGCAGCGAGCAGTTCGCGGACCAGATTGTCCGTATCCACAGTTCCATTAAAACTGTCGTCCACAGTGATGATTTGGCCGGTGGTCAGCATGAAATAGTTGCCGATGGATTGGTGGACGTTGGCGTAATAGTTGGTTGCAAGACCGTAACGGCGCGCCAGGCTGTTCAGATAGGGCATGGCAGAGCTGCCGATCACACTGGAATAGCTGTGGTTCTCCTCCACAAGCAGCACGACGTGGCCGAACTGGGGAACGGCCCCCTGGGCGGGATTAGAGCTGGAGCTCGACATGCCCCGAGCGCCGCTACAGGCGGTTGACAGCGCCAGAGCCGGGAGAATCACGAAGGAGAGCGCAAGGTAAAGGTAAGCAAGCCGCACGGTGGTGTCCTGGCTACTTGGAGCCTGTATGTTGGTGCGGAGTTGTCATTTCCAAACAGCTGGCCGGCCCTGGCCAGAGTTCTAACGCAGAAACTCACTCATGCTGCTGGTGTTAGCAGAGCTGCCGGGAGCGGCAGCAGCGCCGGTGCTGTTGACCAGAAGGCGCAGGGTGTCCTGGTGCTGGTAGAAGGTGGATGACTGGTAAGCGGGCTTAACGGCGGGTCCAAGCACAAGCATGGCGACGTGGCCGCCGCCGTGCGAGTTGTCGGAAGTAGCTGCTTCGTCAAACACGATGACCAGCAGCCCGTCTTTCTGAAACAGGGTGCTGGAGAGCAGTGGGCCCAGGTTGGCCTTCAGCCATGCATCAGCGGCCGAGAGCTTCAGGGTATCGGAGCAGCTCTGGCCGCCGCCAGGGCAGTCGTGGGCATCGTGCTCGGCATTGGGCACGATGTAGGAGAAGACGGGGAGCTGGTTGTTGGCGAGGTCGGCGGAAAATTGGGTGAAAGGCACCAGATTCTGGCGCTGCACGGCGCTATTGCGCACATCGCTAAAGTAGGAAAAAGGGTTGTGGCGCTCCAAGTACGGGTAGGAGTCTCCGCCGGTATAGCCGGCCGAGGGCAGGCTTTCCGCATAGGACTTCCAGGTCTTGCCGGCGGCAATGAGTTCGCGCGCGAGATTATCCACATCAACGGTGCCGGTAAAGCTGTCGTCGGTAGTGACAAGCTGGCCGGTGGTCAACATGAAGTAGTTTCCAATAGAAGGGTGGGAGTTGGCGTAGTAGTTGGTGGCGAGCCCGAACTGGCTGGCCAGGCTGTTGAGCCAGGGCATGGAGGAGCTGCCAATCACGGCAGAATAACCGTGATTCTCTTCGATAACGAGGAAGACGTGCCCGATCTGCAGGTGAGTGATGGTCACCGAAGCGGCGGCTGATTTCGAACTATCAGCCTGGGAGACGGCCGAGACTTGGACGGCGGCGTTGGGCGGCACAGTGGATGGTGCTGAGTAGAGCCCGGAGCTGGTGATGATGCCGGCCGAAGAGTTGCCACCGGCAACGCCATTCACGTTCCACGTGACTGCGGTATCGGCGGTGCCGGTTACGTTAGCAGTGAACTGTTCTGTGCTTCCAACACTCACGCTGGTTGAAGCGGGCGAAATGGACACCGAAACTGCGCTGAGCGGCGAGGATGGAGCGGCAGGCGGCAGAGGAGAAGCAGGAGCCGAGCCGCCACCACAGCCGATGTTGGGAACGGAAGCTACAACTAAAACCAGTCCGCAGAGCCACCCGCGCACAAAGAGTCCCTCCCTTTGGCGAAGTGGCGTGGCTTGGTGTGCTGACTTCTGAACAGCAGAGATGCTGCCGGCTGAACCGGCGGATGCCAGGGAACAAGAGTACCTGCGAGGCCGAGAGGGCGTCAATCGAAGAAGAGTTTAAGACAGCAAATGCTGCCGCCGGACTTCAGAAACTCTGAAGTGTCGAGCACGACCGGCTCCAAACCCTCGCGGGCAATGGCTTCCCGGACGCAGTGAGTGATGGCAGGAGTGAGGAATTTGCCATTGGCGGAGACGCCGTTGCAGACAAATTTGAGTGCGTCTTCGCGGTCTACCTCGTAGACGCGATGGATGTGGGTGTGAATGGCGGCCAGCGATTCGGCGTCGAAGGCGCCAGGGTAAACCAGCGCCGCGCCCGGGCGCAGCGGGGCTAAGCAGGCATCGAGGTGGTAGAAGTGTTCGTCCACTAATTGCAACGGGATCACCGGGATGCCGATTTGACTCATGGCGGCGGAAAATTTCTCGACTCCGCCGATGGTGGAACGAAAGCCGTGAGCGGCCCATATCCTGCTCTCGTCGGCATCCCAGAGCAGGTCGCCGTGCCCCTCAAGGAAGTCATCGCCAAGCTCGAGGTCATGCACCTCGTAGCCGCGGGAGCGAAACCACTCCACATAATGGGGTACTTCTGCGCGACGGGAAACATAGCGCATGCGGCCAGGGACGACAAAGCGGCCGCCGGTGGGATGGTGGCCGACGAAAACAGGATTGGCGGCAAAGACCATATCCTCGAGGCCAGGCACCGGGTCAATGAGCTCAACGGTGTAACCGGCGGCACGAAAGGATTCGCACACACCGTCCCACTGGTGCTGCGCGCGCACCGGGTCCACCTGCAGCAGGCCGCGCATGTAGGGATTTTTGACCTCGCGCACCTCAAAATACGTGGGAGGACAGAAGAGTACCCGAGTAAACATGAGAGTTGATGATAGCGCCTGGAAGGCAGAGCTGGCCAGAGAGGCGGGAGGATTTTGGTTGCTGGTTAGACAAAAAGCGGTCCCTCGCTGCGCTCGGATGACAAATACAAATAATCGGCAGTGCAGGCAAGGCGTTTTCCGCGAGGCTCAGCGCCGGCTTTCACACTTAGCGGCGCGCATATGACGCATTGCTGTCTCAACCGAGTCGCGGGCGAGGGCGTCCGCGCCACATTTACCTTTCAATCACCTTCCTGATTCGGTCAAAGGCCCAGTCAATCTCCTCGCGAGTTATGACCAGGGGCGGAGCGATGCGGATGACGCGGTCGTGCGTCTCCTTGCAGAGAATGCCCTCTTGTTTGAGGGCTTCGCAGTAGGGGCGAGCCGCACTGTTCATTTCGATGCCAATCCACAGCCCACGGCCGCGGACTTCACGCAGGTCACGGCTGCGGAGAGTGCGCAGGCGATCAAGGAAGTAGGCGCCCAGCTCGGCCGAACGCTCGACCATCTTTTCCTCAATCAAAACGCGCAAGGCAGTGCGCGCAACAGCACAGCCGAGAGGGTTGCCGCCGAAGGTGCTGCCATGGTCCCCAGGCTGATAGACACCCAAAATTTCCTTCGAGGCCAGCACGGCAGAGACGGGATAGAAGCCGCCGGCTAAGGCCTTGCCGGCAATCAGTACATCGGGATGGATGCCCTCATGCATGTAGGCGAAGAGCTTCCCGGTGCGGCCAAGGCCGGACTGAATTTCGTCGGCCATGAGCAGCACGCGGTTGCGGCGGCAGATGTCAGCCGCTTCGCGCAGGAATCCATCGGGCGGGATAATGATGCCGGCTTCGCCCTGAATGGGCTCGACCAGAAAGGCGCAGGTGTTGGCGGTGATGGCCCCGATGAGAGCGCGGGAGTCGCCATAAGGAATGATTTTGAAACCGGGAGTAAACGGACCAAAGCCGCGGCGGTATTGCTCGTCCGTGGAGAAGCTGATGATGGTGATGGTGCGGCCGTGGAAATTATTGGCGCACACAATGATTTCCGAGTGGCACTCGGGCACGCCTTTGATTGTGTAACCCCACTTGCGGGCGGTCTTGACCGCCGTTTCGACGGCTTCGGCGCCGGAATTCATAGGCAAGGCCATGTCGTAGCCGGTCAACTCGTGAAGTTCCTTATAGAGCAGGGGCAACTGATCGTTGCGGAAAGCGCGGGAGGTGAGCGTGACCTTGCGCGCCTGGTCAATCAGGGTCTGGAGGATGCGAGGATGGCAATGGCCCTGGTTGACCGCCGAATAGGAAGCGAGGCAGTCGAGATAGCGCTTGCCATCAACGTCGTACACCCAGACGCCCTGGGCGCGCTCGATGACCACGTCCAGGGGATGGTAGTTGTGGGCGCCGTAGGCGTTTTCCAGGTCAACGTAGGATTGCGTGTTAAGTTGTTCGGCGATAGCAGGCATAGTGTCCTCGCTTAGAAGCGGCAGTCAGGAGTCAGGAGTCGGGAGTCAGCGACTGAGACGCCAGTTCCGGTCTTTCTTTTCGACCCAAATTCCTGGATCGCGAAATCGTTAGCCAACTCTCGGCACGAGTCCACTGACTACCGACTCCTGACTCCTAGTCTTTGTCCAGCAGCATGGTCAGCAGCGCCATGCGCACATAGAGTCCATTCGTGGCCTGGCGGAAGTAGAGAGCGCGGGGATCGCTGTCCACCGTTTTATCCAATTCGACTGTGCGGGGCAGCGGATGGAGGATCATGGCACTGGGCTTCATCCGAGGCAGCACCGTTGAGTTGATGGCATAACGCCGCAACAGTTCGCTATTGCCTACGCGGTCGGGGCGGATACGGGTCTGGTAAACCACGTCCACTTCGCCAATCACCCGCTCCAGTTCCGCTTCCAGATCGTAATGAACGCCATGCTCGTCCAGGTACTCGAGAATATCGGGCCTCATCTGCAGCTCGGGCGGGCTGACAAAGAATATTTTGATGCGCTCGAACTTGGCCAGCAGGTAGGCAAGCGAACGCGCGGTGCGCCCTTTATCGAGTTCGCCGATAATGGCCACGCTTAAGCCATCCAAGGGCCGCTCGCGGTAAATAGTGTACAGGTCAAGCAAGGCCTGCGTGGGATGCTGGCCGCCCTCGCCGTCGCCAGCGTTGATGACCGGCACCGGCGAAAGCTCAGCCGCGCGCGCCGCGCCGCCGGCCTGGTGATGGCGGATAACGATCACATCGGAGTAGTTGCCGATGATGCGAATGGAATCCTCCACCTGCTCGCCTTCAATTGCCGAGGAGAAAGCGCCGGCGCGCTCGGTGGAGAGCACGCGCCCGCCCAGGCGGTGCATGGCAGCTTCGAAGGAGAAGCGGGTGCGAGTGGAAGGCTCATAGAAGAGCGTAGCCAGAATCTTGTTCTGATAGTCCAGGGTACCGCCACGGGCTACGACACGCTCCATGCCGCGGGAGCGGTCGAACAGCTCCATGAGCAAAGGCACGGTGAACTGCTGCGACTCAATGACGTGCCGCAGCCTGGGAAAATCACCTTGCCGTTTCAGGTCGGTAACGTGCTCCTGCTGCCGCGCGGTGGCAAAGCTTCCGTGTCGCATGATTTCACCTGCCTTTCAGCGGCAATGCGCCATATTCGAGGTCAGCGCCTGCGGCCACCAGTTCGCTATCCCGGACGATGTGGGTTCCCGCATGGCCAGCCACCGCCTCGTACAGGTGCTGGTACGAGGTGATGATGACTTCGTGTCCGCCATTACGCAGGAAGCGAAGCGCTGATTCGACCTTTGGTCCCATATTACCGGGGGGAAACTGGCCGGCACGAAGATAAGCTTCCATTTCTGAGACAGTAACGCGCCTTAGTGGCTGTTGGGTGGGGCTTTTGTAGTCGCGGTAGACAAAGTCGGCATCTGTGGAGATGGCGAAAATATCCACCCCCAGGCGAGAGGCCAATAGGGCAGAAGCCCGGTCTTTGTCAATCACGGCCTCCACACCGTGGAGCGTTCCATTGCGGCGCACTACGGGAATGCCGCCGCCACCCACCGCGACAACCAGCACGCCGTCATTGACCAGATCCCGGATAACTTCCAGTTCGACAATGTCAATGGGCTCGGGCGAAGGCACCACACGCCGGTAGCCACGGGCGGCATCCTCCACGATTTCCCAACCAAAGGCGTGCTTACGCTGCTCGGCGTCAGCGCGCGAATAGAAGGGGCCGATGGGCTTGGTAGGATGCTGCATGGCGGGATCGTCGCGAGAGACCATGGTCTGTGTAATCAGGCTAACCAGCGGAACTTGCAACCCGGCAGCGTCCAGTTCATCGTGCAGCGATTGGCAAAGCAGGTAGCCGATTTCGCCCTGGGTGGCGGCGCCGCACACATCCAGGGGCAGGCCGGGAACCTGGTCGGCAGCGCGCTCGGAGCGCAGCAGGTCAGCGCCCACCTGGGGGCCGTTGCCGTGGGTGATGACCAGGCGGTAGCCGTCGCGAATCAGGCCGATGATGGCCGCGGCAGTGCGCCGGGCATTAGCCAGCTGTTCGGCAACAGTTCCCTTTTCCCCAGCACGGATCAGGGAGTTGCCGCCGATCGCTAATAACATGGCTTTTGGCATGTTCTGCGCTTTGGGTAGTCGGGAGTCAGGAACTTCCGCTTCACACGTGCATTAATTCCTCCGCCTTTGCTGCGAGCATCTCCCCCACCGGCTGCTTCATCATCTCCAGCAGGATGGCTTTTTGAACATGGAGGCGATTTTCCGCTTCCTGAAAGACGACGGAGCGCGGGCTGTCAATGACCTCGTCGGTAACCTCATCGCCTCGATGTGCCGGCAGACAATGCATGAAGATGGCGTCGGGCTTAGCCAGCGCAAAGAGGGCAGCATTCACCTGGTAGGGAAGGAAGTATTGGCGGCGTTCGTCGGCTTCGGCTTCCTGGCCCATGCTGGCCCATACGTCGGTATAGACCACGTCGGCGTTGCGCACCGCCTCTGCTGGATCAGTAGTGATGGTGCAGGTGCCACCAGTTTCGGCCCCACGATGCTGGGCCCAGGAGAGCACGTTGGTGAGCGGCTCGAAGCTGGGCGGCGTGGCTACCCAAACATGGGCGCCCAATTGCGCGCTGGCAAACATCAGCGAGTGGGCGACGTTATTGCCGTCGCCGATGTAAGCCACCTTCAACCCGGCCAACCGGCCCTTGACTTCCAGCAGGGTCAGGTAATCGGCCATGGCCTGGCAGGGATGGCTGTAGTCGGTAAGGCCATTGATGACGGGAATGGCGGCAAAGTGAGCCATGCGTTCCACAATGTCGTGAGCGAAGGTGCGAATCATGATGCCCTGTACCATGCGCTCCAGGTTTTTAGCCACATCGTAGACGGACTCGCGCTTGCCCAGGTTGATCTCGGCCGGAGAGAGGTAGAGGGAAAAGCCACCGAGCTGGTGAATGCCGACGTCAAAAGTCACGCGGGTGCGCAGCGAGGGCTTTTCAAAGATCATGGCCAAAGTCTTGCCTTTGAGGGTGTTGGAGTAGGCGGCAGGGTCCGCCTTGATCTGCTGGGCAAGGTGCAGCAACTGCCTGATCTGCGCCGGCGTGAAGTCGCGAATGCTGACAAAATCGTGCGGCAAAACCGGAGCGCTGGGCATAGGTCCCTCCTAAACTGTGGTGCGCGCGGCTTCCAGGCGATGCTCGTGGCGGGCGGTGAACTGGGCCAGAACATCGGCGATGGTCGGCTGTGTGCGCTCCTCCACCTCGTAGCCGACACGCACACAGGGTTTGTTTACACGCAGAATGGCGCCCAGGTCCACGGGCGTAGCCACCAGCACCAGGTCGGCAGGTACGCGGTTGATGGTCTCCTCCAGTTCGTGCCGCTGGATGGCGCTGTAGCCCATGGCGGGAAGCAACGTGGTCAGGTGGGTGAAGCGCTCATAGGTGCCGCGAATGGAGCCGACCGCATACGGGCGAGCGTCCATCAGTTCGGTCGCACCCCATTGCCGCGCTGCCACGACGCCGGCGCCATAGGGCATTTCTCCGTGGGTGAGCGTGGGACCATCTTCCACCACCAGCACGCGGCGTCCTTTGATCTGTTCCGAAGCCGCAACAGAGACCTTGCAGGCAGCCTCAATGATGGTGGCTTTGGGATTGTGCTGGCGCACGTTCTGGCGCACTACGTCCACATTATGGGCGGAGGCAGTGTCCACTTTATTGATAACCACTACATGGGCGCGGCGCAGGTTGACCTCACCTGGGTAGTAGCCGAGTTCGTGGCCTGGACGATGTGGATCGGCAACCACGATCTCCAGATCAGAGGAATAGAAGGGCGTGTCGTTATTGCCGCCGTCCCAAAGGATGAGGTCGCCTTCCTGCTCGGCCTGACGCAGGATGGCTTCGTAATCCACACCGGCATAAACCACGGTGCCGTTTACGATGTGGGGCTCGTATTCCTCGCGCTCCTCGATGGTGCATTTGTGGCGTTCCAAATCCTCGAGGCGTGCAAAACGCTGCACTGCCTGCTCCGCCAAGTCGCCGTAGGGCATGGGGTGGCGAATGACCACCGGCTTCCATCCCAGGCGACGCAGTTCGGCGGCTACGCGGCGTGAAACCGGGCTCTTGCCGCAGCCGGTGCGCACGGCGCAAACCGAGACCACAGGCAGGTTCGACCGGAGTTGCGTGTGCTCCGTACCCAGCAGCCAGAAGTCGGCGCCGGCGGCCACGGCGCGCGAGGCCAGGTGCATGACCGTGGGGTGGGCGACGTCGCTGTAGGAGAAGACCACCACATCAATTCCCTGCTCCGCAATGAGGCGCTCCATTTCCTTTTCGTCAGCGATTGGAATGCCCTGCCGATAGAGGTGGCCAGCCAGCTCCGGAGGGTAGCGCCGATTGGCGATGTCGGGGATCTGGGTGGCGGTGAAGGCTACAACCTGGAACTCGGGGTGGTGGCGGAAAACGACGTTAAAGTTATGAAAATCACGGCCTGCTGCGCCCAAAATGAGCACCTTCTGCATGGCACACTCCTTGTATAGAAACCGCTTTGGCAACCTTCGATGTTGGCCCGAAATGGGCCAAGAGGCAGTGAGGGGGGTCACAAGGAGGTGTGAGGAAAGCCACAGGTGGCGAAGTTTTAAGGCTTTAAAGTTGCGGGGTTCAAGTACAGGGACTCCTTCTGAAACCGCGAACCCCAGCCAGGGCAGGCAAACCTGCGGCATTAAACAAGTAAGCAGGTGCCAAGGCGCGCCACGGCGCCAGACCGGAGGGTTACAGCAAGCCCGAAGGCGTCAGTTGGGACCTGAAATATTCTTATGCTCTATGTTGCTTTTGACGGCGCGCGAAGAGACGCAGCTGGTAGTCACCATCACACCATCGCATTTGACCAGGTGCTCCGAAATGGTGGCGCAAGGCCTGGTCCAACTCACTTTCTCGATGCAACGGATGGGAACATAAAGGCGGGCGGCAACTTTGCTGGTGTGAGCGCAGCCTGCACAGGCCAGCGCCAGGAGGAGAAGAACGAACTGCCGAATGGCTTTCATACTGCCAACTTCATCTGTATGGAACTCTACCGAACCTGGACCCAGGAGAAAGCTTCAGGGCCGCACCGCGGGCGCGACCTCAGCACATCATTTGGACAACACGCCGGCGGCAGAAGCCAGAAGCGCCGGTTTCGGAACCAGCTTGGCCTGCTGCTGGACTAACTTTTGTTCCGCAGCCATGAGCAACTCCGCGGCGCTGGCGCCGATGGCATACTGCGCGATGCCATAATTGAGCACCATCTCCCACCCTGACCTGGTATTGAGATTCCAGCGGTCCACGATGTCCATGAGGCGGCGCATGGCGGAAGCGGCACGCTTCTCGTTGGTATCGGCCATGATGATGAGGAAGCGGTCGCCGCTGTAGCGGATGATGGCGTCCGAGCCACGGAAGGTGCCTTTCAGCAGGCGCGCCACCTCGACCAGCAACTGATCACCGGCAATGTTACCCAGGCGATCGTTGAGTCCCTTGAAGCCGGCCACCTCCACTAGAACGAAAGTCAGGTGACTGCCGGAGCGGTTGGCGCGCGCGATTTCCCGCGGAACAATCTGATCGAGGGAGCGGCGATTGAGCAACTGGGTAAGCGGATCAATGAGGGTGAAGCTCTCCAGGCGCTCGCTGAAAACCAGTTCGCGGATAAGCGAGGCACGAGTGGAGTTCAGGCTACGTTTTTGAATGACGATATAGATGTTGAAAAGCAAGATGAGCGAAATCAGGCCAAAAAACAGCTGCGGCAGGTAGCGATATTCCACCAGACCTGTGCCGGGCAGTCCGCGCCAGGCCACGTTGGGAGCCACCACGGCGGCAAAGCCCGCCACCAGCACCACAATGATGAGGATGCCTATGGACCACAATTGCAGGTCGCGCCCGCCCAACTGCTTGAGCTGGCGCTGAATTTCTTCACTACGCAACGATTCAGCGGCGGCCGAGGCCGCACTTTGGCTGGGATCCGGGATGCTGCCCATGAGTAGCTGTCCCCTGGCGCACAACTTAGGCGCTAGGGGGATGTTCGCATGGAGTTGGAGAGAGTGGGGAAAACGAGGGTACGGGGAGGCGGGTTGCGATTCCCGGAGCAGGACCCTTCCCGATTTGGAAGTCCTTGGAGCGGTGATCGTCCGCTCGCAGCTTGGCCGTCAGCGCTGGGCAAGATGATTCCACTCCCTCAGCGAGACAACACCGACATCGGCCATGGGTGGCTCTTTGAGCTTGGCGATGAACTCCAGCAAGTGCCCATCGGGGTCATTAAAGTAGATGGCAGCCGCTGGAATCCATCCAAACACGCTCGGCTCGTCGGTAACCTGATCGAAAAAATTACGCATTTGGATGCCGCGCTGTTTCATGCGTTGGGTTGCCGCCTGCAGATCATTCAAGGTGACTTCAAACGCAAGATGTTGAGGCAGGATTCGCTCCCCCGCGTCCGCCGGAAGCCAGGGAGGCTTTTCCCAAACCCCGAGCATGGTTTTCCCACTTCCGCCAACCCAGTACAAAGCGGCCCGACGTTCCGTTACTGTGAAACCATGTTCGAGTCCAAGAACGTCTCCGTAGAACCTCATCGCATTTTCGAGGTTCTTTACCTGCACATGGGTTTCGAAAAGTCCAAGCAACAAATCAGCCGGCGGTTCGCTCATCTACCCCTCTTCGCTGCCGCGCAGCTTGGCGATGACGCTCAGATCCTCCAGCGTGGTGACGTCGCCCTTGACTTCGCCGCTGGAGGCCAGCTCGCGCAGCAATCGGCGCATGATTTTGCCGCTGCGCGTTTTGGGCAGCACGTCGCTGAAGCGGATGTCGTCGGGCTTGGCCAGCGCACCGATCTCCTTCGCAACCCACTTGCGCAGCTCTTCTTTCAACTCGGGCGAGGGCTGGTTACCATGTTCCAAAGTCACAAAGGCGGCGATGGCCTGACCCTTCACATCGTCGGGCCGGCCCACCACCGCGGCTTCGGCCACTTTGGGATGGGCCACCAGCGCCGACTCCACCTCCATGGTGCTGAGGCGGTGGCCGGCCACATTGATGACGTCATCCACGCGGCCCATCACCCAGAAATAGCCGTCTTTGTCTTTGCGGGCGCCGTCGCCGGTGAAATAGATGTTGGGAATCTCCGACCAATACTGCTTCACGTAACGGTCGGGATCGCCGTAGATGGTGCGCAGCATGGCCGGCCA
>DASSQB010000643.1:0-12586 GCA_035702725.1 Terriglobales bacterium
GGACGCCCAGGCCGGGACCTGGTGGGGCTGGCTGCCCAGGTGGAATTTCTTCCAGGGCCAGTTTGTCGCCTTCTTCATTTATCTGATGGCAGCTTTCGCGGAAACTAACCGCATCCCCTTCGATTTGCCGGAAGCGGAAACCGAGCTGGTGGCCGGCTACCACACCGAATACAGCGCCATGAAGTTTGCCATGTTCTTCATGGCCGAATACGCCAACATGTTTACCGTCGCCTGCCTGGCTTCGCTCCTGTTCCTGGGCGGCTGGCACGGCCCGCTCTTTGGCCCCGTATGGCTGCAGGAGATCCTGCCTGTGTTCTGGTTCGCCCTGCGGGTGTTTGTGTTTATTTTTCTGTACATCTGGATTCGCGGCACGCTGCCCCGTTTCCGTTACGACCAGCTGATGAAATTCGGCTGGAAAGTGCTGCTTCCCCTGGCGGTAGCGAACCTGGTGATTACCGGACTGGTAGTGGCGCTCAGAGCTTAGGGCATTGAGTAATTGTGTAATCGGGTAATTGAGTAATTGAAAAAACAAGAAATACCGGTAGATACGTTGCTTGCAACGCCTCGCGCGGAAAGCGTTACCCCCCGGCGGACGCCGTCATCCTGCGGACCTTTAGGTCCGAAGGATCTCGCGTGCATTACAACGGAGCACGAACAGTAGTTAAGGCTGACGGCTAGTTAGCCAGTCAGCTAGTAAGCTTAAACATGCTTCACCTCATTCTATTTTCGGTTTTTGCCGCCATCGCGGTGGCCGGAGCACTGAATCTGCTCATCCAGCGCCATCCCATCAGCAGCGCGCTTTCTCTGATCGTGGTCATGGGCTCGCTGGCGGTGGAATACCTGCTGCTGGGCGCCGAATTTGTGGCCGCCATCCAGGTCATCATCTATGCCGGCGCTATTATGGTGCTCTTCGTCTTCGTCATCATGCTGCTCAACGCCGGTGTGGAAGAGCGCACCCGGGGCAGCAGGGTGGCACTCATCTTCGGCTTCCCGGCCATGCTGGCGGTTGGCTTGCTCCTCGCCTGGGTGCTGGTGCGCGCCCCCAACGTTGGATCGGTGAATGTGGGCGCCATGTACGGGCCGCCCAAGGCCATCGGCTGGCTGTTGTTCCACGATTTTCTGCTGCCCTTTGAAGTCACCTCGGTGCTGGTACTGATCGCCATTATGGGCGCGGTGGTGCTGGCCTCGCCCGTCCGTTCGCGATACTCCAAGCCCCAGCCGGAGCCGGAGCGCCAGGCCCTGAAAGCCTCGTCCGCCTCCGAAAGCGCCGCCCGCGAAGAAACCGTCCCCGCCAGGAGGTCCAGCTAATGGTTCCCCTGCACTACTACCTGGTGCTGAGCGCGATCCTGTTCGCCAGCGGTGTGACCGGCTTTTTGATCAAACGCAACATCATCACCATCTTCATGTCCATTGAGCTTATGCTCAACGCGGTGAATCTTTCGTTCGTCGCCTTTGCCGCGCACTGGCATGTGCTCAGCGGCCAGGTGTTCGTCTTCTTTGTGATGGTGGTGGCTGCGGCCGAAAGCGCCGTGGGTCTGGCCATTATCATTGCGGTCTACCGCACGCGTGAGACGCTCAATGTGGACCAGGTGAATCTGCTCAAACTATGACACCCAACTTCCACCTCTGGCTGATCCCGCTGCTGCCCCTGGCGGGCGCCGCTGTCAATGGCCTGCTAGGCCGGAATTTCAGCAAGCGCCTGGTGGCCTTCTTCGGCCTGTTCTTTGTGGCCGCTTCGCTGGGCGTGGTGTGGTGGGTCGCCCTCCGATTCTGGTTGTTGTCGCAAGCCGGCCCGCACACGGAGGTGCTCGCGCCCTGGATCATGGCCGGCGGCTTCAGCGCTCACTTCGCCTTCTACCTCGACCAGCTCTCGCTCATCATGATTCTTGTGGTCACCAACGTCGGCTTCCTCATTCACGTGTACTCGGTCGGCTACATGTGGGAGGAAGGCGGATTCTACCGCTACTTCAGCTACCTGAACCTGTTCATGTTTTTCATGCTGACGCTGGTGCTGGCCAACAACTACCTGCTGATGTTCATTGGCTGGGAAGGCGTGGGACTGGCGTCGTATTTGCTCATCGGCTTCTTCTTTGTCCGCGACTCGGCGGCCTCGGCAGGAAAGAAGGCATTCATCGTCAACCGCATCGGCGACTTCGGTTTCCTGATTGCCCTCTTCCTGCTCATCCAGCACTTCGGAACGCTGGACTTTGACAAGCTGTTCCCTGCCGTCTCCGGGATGCCGGTGGAAACGGCGGGCGCCGGCCTTCTGACCGCCATCGGCCTGCTCATGCTGGCGGGGGCCTGCGGCAAGTCGGCGCAGATTCCCCTCTACGTCTGGCTGCCCGACGCCATGGAAGGACCCACCCCGGTCTCCTCGCTCATCCACGCCGCCACCATGGTGACGGCAGGCGTCTACATGGTCGCCCGCTCCAATGTCATCTTCGACCACGCCCCGGACGCGCTCACGGCGGTGGCCATCGTGGGCGTCATCACTGCGCTGTTTGCCGCCATCATCGGCATGGCGCAAAACGACATTAAGAAGGTTCTGGCCTACTCCACCGTCTCACAGCTCGGCTATATGTTCCTGGCCTGCGGCGTGGGCGCCTTTTCCGCCGGCATCTTCCATTTGATGACGCACGCCTTCTTCAAGGGACTGCTCTTCCTGGCGGCAGGCTCGGTTATCCATGCTCTCGGCGGCGAGCAGGACATGCGCCACATGGGCGGCTTGCGCAAAGAAATCCCCTGGACTTTCTGGACCATGACCGCCGCCACCGTAGCCATCGCCGGCATTCCCTTTTTCAGCGGCTTTTTCAGCAAGGACGAAATCCTGTGGAAGTCCCTCTCCAGCCCTTACGGCAGCCGCGCTTATTGGGCGCTCGGCGTCTTCACCGCCCTGCTCACCTCCTTCTACATGTTCCGCCTGTGGTTTATGACTTTCTTCGGCGAATATCGCGGCTCCGGAAGCCATGGCTACGAGCACGCCGGCCACGCTCACCCCACGTTGGCCAGCGCCAAAGACGTGCTGGCGGAAGTAGTAGTCCCGGCAGAATTCGTCAGCACGGTGATGAGCAACATCATCGAGCGCGGCGGCATGGTGGTCAGTTTCGAAGAACGCCAAGGCATGACCATCCTCAGCGCCAGCGTGCCCGCCTCCAAAATGGCGCATTACGAAGAGTGGCTGCGCCAACACACCAACGCCCGCGGCACCTTCTCGGAACGTGCGCCGGAAAAGGAAGGCAAAGCAGAAGTTCTGGTCCGGCCCCTGGCAGCGGAGCAAAACCACCATACGCACATCCACGAAAGCCCCAGGGTCATGCTGGTCCCCATGGTGATTCTTGCCATTCTGGCGATCTTCGGCGGTTATGTCGGCGTGCCCGAGGCCCTGCGCGGCCACAACCGCTTCGAGCATTTCCTGGCGCCGGTGTTCCAGACCGCTGCCGGCACCCTGCCCTCCGCAACCGGTGAGGCCGTCGCCGAGACCTCCGCCAGACGTGCGGAACTCGTCGCCACCGCTGTTTCAATCGTCATGGCATTTCTCGGCCTCTTTTTCGCCTGGCTCCTCTACTCCAAAAAGCGCGACCTGCCTGACCGCATTGCTGCCGGCCTGGGCTGGCTCTACAACACGGTGCGCGACAAGTTCTACGTGGACGAGCTTTATCAGGCGGTGATTGTCACACCTCTGGTCAAGGGCTCAGCCCTGGTACTGTGGCGCGGCGTGGACGTCGCCGGCATTGACGCCACCGCCAACGACAGCGCCGACACCGCCCGCTCGCTTTCCGACAAGTTCCGCCACATGCAATCCGGCAACGTGCGCTCTTACGCGGCTTGGGTCGCCGTGGGCGCCGCCGTGGCTATCGCTTACATGATCTGGATGGGAGTGCGATGAGCGGTTCGCTCTGGAATACGTGGATTCTGACGCTGGTCACCTTCATCCCGCTGGCGGGGGCCATCCTCCTCCTGTTCTTCCCCCGCCGCGACCGCGATATTAAATGGTTCTCCCTGCTGGTGTCGCTCATCACCTTTGCCCTCTCGCTGCACCTGCCTACTTATCTCGCGCGTCACCAGCCCGGCTTCCAGTTTGAAATCAATATTCCGTGGATTCCCTCGCCCAACATCCACTACCACCTGGGCGTGGACGGCATCTCCATGTGGCTGGTGGTGCTCACCACCTTCCTCACGCCCCTCTGCGTGCTCATCTCCTGGAAATCAATCCATGAGCGGGTGAAGGAGTTCTTCATCCTCATGCTCATCCTGGAGACAGCGTTGCTCGGCGTCTTCGTCGCCCTCGACCTGTTCCTCTTCTATTTTTTCTGGGAATTCACCCTCATCCCGATGGCGCTCATCATCGGCATGTACGGACATGAGCGGCGCGTCTACGCGGCGGTGAAGTTCTTCCTCTTCACCATGATCGCCTCCGCCTTCATGCTGGCCTCCATCATCTTTCTATACGCCAAGACCGGCAGCTTCGACTACGTCACCCTCCAGAACGCGGTGCGCGACGGCGCCAGCTTCGGCATCACCGGCCACGCCCTGGGCTGGCTCTTCCTGGGCTTCTTCGTCGCCTTCGCCGTGAAAGTGCCGATCTTTCCCCTGCACACCTGGCTGCCCGACGCCCACTTTGAAGCACCCACCGCCGGCTCCGTCATGCTGGCCGGCGTTCTGCTGAAGATGGGCACCTACGGCTTGCTCCGCTTCAACCTCGGGCTCTTCCCCGACCAGGCGCGCCAGAACCAGTCCTGGATCATGGTGCTGGCCATCATCGGCATCATTTACGGCGCGCTGGTCGCCATGGTGCAGCCCAACCTGAAAAAGCTGGTCGCCTACTCCTCGGTCAGCCACTTGGGATTCGTCGTGCTGGGCATCTTCAGCTTCACCCAACTGGGCGTGGACGGCGCGGTTTACCAGATGCTGAACCATGGTGTTTCCACCGGCGCGCTCTTCATGCTGGCGGGCATCATTTACGAACGCCGCCATACCTTCGATATTGACGAATTTGGCGGCCTGGCCACGCCCATGCCGATTTTTGCCGCCTTCTTCCTCTTCATAACTCTTTCTTCCGTGGGATTGCCCTTGCTGAACGGCTTTGTCGGCGAGTTCCTCGTCCTTAGCGGCGCTTTCCAGGCCAAGATGATTTGGGGCGTTCTGGCGGCTTCTGGAGTCATCTGGAGCGCCTGCTACCTGCTCTGGATGTATCAGCGTGTCTTCTTCGGCAAGGTGAAGCACCCGGTCAACAACACGCTGGCTGACCTGAGCGCGCGTGAGCGCACTGCCCTGTGGCCGGTTTCCATCGCCGCCCTGGCCATGGGCGTGGCCCCCGTGCTCTGGCTCGGCATCATTGACCCGGCGGTGCACAACGTGCTTCTCCCGCTGGCCCAAACCACCGCCCAGGTGGTGCGCTGATGATCGCCAGAGCCGACTACATTCGCATCCTGCCGGAAATCGTGCTCACCCTCTTCGGCCTCATCGTGATGTTCGTGGACCCGCTGCTGCCTGAAAACCGCAACGTCAAGCCGCTGGGCATCATCTCCCTCGCCGGCGCGCTGGCCGCGGTGGCGGCCAGCATCTACCAGATGCGCTACCCCGGGCCCGCTTTCTGGAACTTCATCGTCGTCGATAACTTCAGCGTCTTCTTCCACCTGCTGGTCACTATCGCCGCTGCGCTCGTCATCATGGCCTCGTTCGAGTACCTGCGGGTACAGGAAATCCGCGCCGGCGAATATTTCGGCCTCATCCTCTTCGGCACCGTCGGCATGGGACTGATGTCCTCGGCTGTGGAACTGGTGCTCATTTTCATCGCGCTCGAGATTTCCTCCATCTCTACCTACATCCTGGCGGGCTTCCGCCGCCGCGACGCCGGCAGCGTGGAATCCTCGCTGAAGTATTTCCTGCTCGGCTCCTTTGCCACCGCGTTTTTCCTTTATGGCATCGCGCTGATGTTCGGCGCCACCGGCTCTACCGATATTCCCCAGATCGCCACCAACCTGCGCCTCAATGGCGCGTCGGTCATGGCCTACGTGGCCTTCGCTCTCATGTTCGTCGGCCTGGGCTTCAAGATCGCCTCCGCCCCTTTCCACGTCTGGACGCCCGACGTTTACGAAGGCGCTCCCTCGCCGGTGGTCGCCTTCATGTCCACCGCGCCCAAGATGGCGGTCTTCGCCGTTCTATTGCGCATTCTTTTTGTGACTGAAGGCCCGTCGCTGCTGGCGGGCTCGCATCCGGTATGGTTCTGGTGGGTCTGGGCTTCCGCCGCGGTTTCCATGACCTTGGGCAACCTGGGTGCGCTGGTGCAGAACAACCTCAAGCGCATGCTGGCCTACTCCGCCATCGCCCATGCCGGCTACCTGCTGGTGGCCTTCGCCGCTGCTCCTGAGGCCGGCATCTCCGCCGCCATGTTCTACGCTGCCTCCTACACGGCCATGAACCTGGGCGCCTTCATCGTGGTCAGCCACTTCGCCAACGCCGGTGAGCGCTATGTCACCTTGGACGACTACACCGGCCTGGGCCGCCGGTCGCCGCTGCTGGCCATGACATTAACAATTTTTCTGATCTCTCTGATTGGGATTCCGGCCACCGCTGGCTTCTTCGCCAAGTTCTATGTCTTCAGCGCCGCGCTCAAAGCCAACTTGGTTTGGCTAGTCATCATTGCCGTGGTCAACAGCGCCATCGGCGCCTACTACTACCTGCGTGTGATTGTGGTGATGTACATGCGCGATCCCACGCAGGAAATTCCTATCATGCGCGTGCCCGCGGGCGTGACCGCCACGCTACTGTGCACCGTGGCAGCCGTGCTTTATCTGGGAATTTTGCCGGGGCGGGTGCTCGAGTTCGCCACCCGCTCGGCGCAAGCTCTGCTCCGCTAGTTCGCCGGATTCGTATCGGTGTGAATCAATCGCACAGGAACCGCACCCGGCCCGGAAGCAACATTAGAGCCCCCGCCGCCATTTCCGCTACAGGCATTCGTCATGCTGATGAACTGGGCGGTAATCCTTTTGTTGTTTCCGTTAGGGTTGATTTGATCAAGGAATATCTGCGCAAAGCCGGAAATGGGGATGGTTTGGGTTGACCCATTGATAGGATCATAGCCATTGGCGGAACAGTTGTCCCAGATTGCCATCGTCACCACCGCCGGACTCGAGCTGAATACGTTGTTCGGCGCTGTACCAGGAACGTAAGTATATTCTCCAGGGATGTACGCGCCTGTGGTCGGGTCGGGATACCAGGCCCAGTCATTGTTGCCAATACCGTTCTGGCCGATCAGAGTTTGAATCGGAGGCGGTTGACCATGTCCCACATCCCCCACCGTGGCTCCTGTCTTCGGTCCCATCGTGGTACCGCAGTTAATCTGCACGCTGTTGCAGCTCAAAACCCAGGAAGAAAGGTCGGACACGGGGTAGCCGAGCGAGACCGGATCAATCAGCCCCCACTGGGATGCGGGACAACTGGGACTGTTGCCGCTATTCTGGTTGCTCTCGCAGAGTGACGCGCCTCCTTTGTTCCCACCATTCCCGTTTCCTCCGCCGTCCCACAAAACAATCGGATCTCCCGGGTTTGGGGCCGGATTGGTGCATGATCCATTTAGCAAGGACTTCATGGTGATCCAGAGCGGCCGCAGGCATGTGGTTCCGCCTGTCGCTCCCGGCGCTGCTTCCGCAATGGCGTGCGCTCCAATCGTAACCTGGCTCCACTTCTGGCCCAGAACCCTGAGGAAGAACGTTGGCACGGTCGTGTTCACGTCCACCCGCACGCGGTCAACTCCAGCTGGTGCCGCCGGAAAACTCACCGTTACATTGGCACCAGTTAGGGCCTGCCCCAGAACTTTATTTTGTTCTGCGGCGGTTTGAGCGTTGGCGGTGGCCATCGCCTGTGTCGCCGGGTTGTACTGGGCGTACGTGTCCGCCCCCGCCAAAGCACCCGCGTCGGCCGCATGCTGGGCAAAGGTGCGCGCCGTAAATGCAGTTCCAAAGTCTACCGCCAATCCCAGGATCGCGATCAGCGCCACCATCAGGATGGCCGTCATGGCCACGATGCTGCCCTTCTGCCGTGTCTTCATAGCTATTCCTCAGTACAGGTCCATCATGGTGGTCTGGCCCTTCAAGGTAACTGTCGGCTGCCTTCTCAGGCCAGGAAGCGTCGGCATGAAAAAGAATTTGTAGTTGCAGGTCACTGTAACTTGCGCCATGGAGGTCACGACGGTGGTTCCGCTGGCCAGAGTGAGCGTGCCCGTGATAGCGCCGTTTGCCGGTAGTGTTCCGCCCACCTGAAAGGGCCAGTTGGTGGTCACGTTTGTACCCGCGTTCCAGCTGTTGCACTGCCCGAGGGTAAATGCCCCGCCACCGGGAAGCGCATTATTACTAGTCAAGTAATTCGTCACCACATTCTGGACGAGAGTGTCGCGATTCGCGGCATAGGCAATATTTTGTGTAATCGCCATCCGCGTCCCTTCGCGCGCCGCATTGTTCAGAAGCTGGTGCACGCGCAAGAGAGAGCCGCCCTCGATTGCGCCCAAAGCGAGAAACACCAGCAGCGGCAATGTCACCGCCAGCTCGGCCAGTTGCGTGCCTTTTTCCCTTTGGCGTTTCATCAGTTGTTCTCGCTTCTCATGGACGAGCAGGTCGTCAAATGCAGGGTGAATCCCAGCACTGGGACTGTTTTGCGGATGCCAACGACTACATCGCTCTGGCTCACAGTGGCCGTGCCACCGCCGGTATACGCGACCGTGTAGGGCACCGGAACCACGCTCACGTACACGTTGTCTGCTCCCTTAAGCGCCGCATCGTCGCAACCGGTGATGGTTGGCGGCGTGCCTCCACCGTAATTGCTGCACTGCGCCAGTCCGCCCAGCACGCCAGTTTTCAGGTGACTGCACACGCGCTGGGCAATCTGATTGGTGGTCGGCAGGTTGTAGCTGGTGTTGACGAGCGGAGCCACGCCGAACCTGGCGCCCTCGCGCGCGGAGGTAACCAGGGACTGGTAGGAGCTGAAGGCGAGGCCGAACCAGATAAGGCCCAGAACGAGCAGGAAAAACAGCGGCAGCGCGAACGCCGCTTCGACAATGGTTGTTCCCTTTTCCGAACCCGCCTGCTGGCCGTTGCCGCCACGGAGGGGGGAGGTTGCGATGCAACCCCTGGCAGCTGATCTCATTTTTTTTACTCCTGCTAAAGAAACTTCACCTGCAGCTTCGCCATGGGCGCGCGGCGAAGCGCAATCGGAGGTTCCCGCGGAACTCGCCTGGGAAACAAGCCTTTCTCGGCGGGCACTTGCCGCTTGCGGATGCAAAAGATACTACATTGCTTGGTCAACGGCAATGCGCCTCAATCGCCCAAATCGGGACGAAAAGCTTGCCGGAGCAGGCCTATCCGCCGATGGCGCTGGCCGTCTCGGAAAAGACGTTGTTCGCCTGGCCACCGATCAGGCGGATCGTTCCCACCACAATGACCAGAATTACCGCAAGCATGACGGCGTACTCGGCGATGTCCTGTCCGGAGTCGTCCATCCAAAGCGCTTTCAGCCAATCCATTTAATTTCTCCTTAACCCTGGGGGAACAAAGACTCTACGGCGGAGCGACATCACAGTCAAGCCAGCAATTGCGTGTCCAGAGCTCATTTCCCAGGCCTGTGAATTACCGTGTTCCTCTGTGGATTAATCCGCCGCCAGGTTGTGATTTGCAACATTATCGGTGCAAAATCTGGAACATTCTTAAAGGGCCTTTAACATTGGTGCAGGTTTCTGCCTGCTCCACTTCACTTACTCGACGGCCACGGCCACATCCTTCCACGAAAAGAGCCATGAGGAAACCACCCACAAAGCCGCTGTCTCGGCCAGCGCCAGCACAATCAGCCACCCGGTCAGCGCCGTTGTGCGTTCGGAAAGATTCAGAAAACCCTGGAGGATGGCATAGACCGGGATAATTGCCGCCCAGGCGCTGTTCCACACTGCCGCGACCAGCACCGGCGCTCCCACAATCACTACGGTTACACCGGTGGCCAGCAGCGGATGCAGGAAGATGGAAAAAAAGAGCGCCAGGCAAGCGGTGAACAGCGAAGCCGCCAGCAGACCCAGCAGCAGGAACCAGAATCGTGCCGCCGGCACTCCCACCTGCGGCAGCGTCCAGGTTCCCGATGCGCCCAGCGCCAGGCAGAAGATCACGATGGCCACCACGATGCCCAGCAACAGCCCCGCAATATATTGCCGCCGCGAAATGCCCTTGGAGAGCACGGCCAGGGTCCTCCTTGTCCGCAGTTCGTTGCGAATGGCCGAAGCCCCAAAAAAAAGGCTGAAGACCAGGATGTACACCGCGACCTGCTGGAACAGCATGAACACGTCGTCAGGTGTGTGCCGGAGTTCGGAAAGGCCCGCCACCGCCGAGAGCAGCGCCACCCATCCCAGCAGGATCACAATGGGCCAGCGCTGCTCGCGCAGGAAGTTGCCGGCAATGAGCCACACTGGTTTCACTGGCCGCTGTCTCCTTGCCCCTGCGTAACCTCGAGAAAAATCTGCTCCAGCGAACGCTTCACCGGATTCACGCTCACCACTTCCCCGCCCAGGCTCCAGATGCGCTCCAGGGTTTCTCTTTGGCTGGCAGTGGCGATGGTGAAGCTGACCACGCTGTCATTGGACACCGCGCCGGGAAAGGCCGCCGGCTCAATGCCGCGGGCCACCACCTGCAATTGTTCGTGCGACTGCAGCAGCTCCGCCGTCCGGCCCAACCGGGCCAGCCGCCCTCGGTGCATCACGCCCACGCGGTCGCACACCAGCTCGACTTCGGATAGCAGGTGTGAGCTGAGAAACACAGTTTTGCCTTCCGCCTTCAACCGCAACAACAGCTCGCGGATTATGACGCGAGCGATTGGGTCGAGGGCCGAAGTGGGTTCGTCCAGGATCAGCAGTTCGGGATCATTTACCAGCGCTTGCGCCAAGCCAATGCGCTGCAGCATACCGCGGGAAAAAGAGCCCACGTTGCGCTGGCTGCTCGGCGCAAGGTTCACGAGATCCAGCACTTCCTTGGCGCGTTGCGCCAGGCGCTCCCCTCCCATGCCATTCAGCCCGCCATAGAATTTCACCAGCTTAGCGGCCGGACGGTGATATAAGGCAACGTTTTCGGCGAGGAAACCAACTCGCCGGCGGGTGCGCGCGTCGCCGAACGGCCGTCCCAGCATCAGGCCTCGTCCGCTGTCCGCCCGCATGAAGCCCAGAGCCAGGTGAATGGCCGTCGTCTTCCCCGCCCCGTTTGGCCCCAGGAAACCGAAAATTTCTCCCGGCTCCACGCGCAGTGAAAACCGCTCCAGCGCCTGCACCGGACGGCGGGTGAACCAGCCTCCATATTGTTTGCTGATCTCCTCGAATTCCAGGACCGGCGTCATCCGCAGCTATTGTAGCCGTGAAAGAAAGGTGTCGCGCGGAGGGAACGGCGGATGGCCTTCGTAAATCCTGGCCCTGCCCGCTGCTCAGGCTCAAAGGACCGCGATTGATTGTCCCCCGCCCCGTGGAATACGATACTCGGCTCGAATTTTCCCTGGAGAAACCCTCATGCGCTTTCCTCGCATCGCCATGTTGTTGTTCGCCCTGGCAGCTCTCTTAACTTTGATCCTGCAGCCCTCCGCAGCCCTGGCCCAGCAGCGCAGCGAAAAAGCTGCCGAAACCTCGGCTGAGAACCGGGCCAGCACCGAGAAGTCGAAGTCCAAAGAGGAAAAAAAGGAAGAAGAAAAGGGCATGCGCTACCGCATGATCGGTCCCTACCGCGGCGGGCGCTCCCTGACCGCCGTGGGCGTGCCCGGCGACCCCAACACCTACTACTTCGGCGCTACCGGCGGCGGTGTCTGGAAGTCCACCGACGGCGCGCTCAGCTGGAAGCCCATCTTCGACCATGAGGGTTCCTCTTCCATCGGCAGCATCGCCGTGGCCGACTCCGACCCCAACATCGTGTACGTGGGCACCGGCGAAGCCTGCATTCGCGGCAACCTCGCCCAGGGTGATGGCGTTTACAAGTCCCTTGATGGCGGCAAAACCTGGACTAACGTCGGCCTTAAGGACACTCGTTCCATCGGCAAACTCATCATCAATCCCAAGGACCCCAACATTGTGTTCGTGGCCGCCCTCGGCCACCCCTACGGTCCCAACAGCGAGCGCGGCATCTTCCGCACCACCGACGGCGGCAAGACCTGGGATAAAGTCCTCTACAAGGATGAAAACACGGGCGGCGTTGACATCGCCTTCGACCCCAACAACTCCAACATCCTGTTCGCTGCTTTGTGGCAGGTGCGGCGTACACCCTGGAACCTGAACAGCGGCGGCCCGGGCAGCGGCCTGTATCGCTCTCTGGATGGCGGCAGCACCTGGAAGCAGATCACCGGCCACGGCTTGCCCGAAGGTCCCTGGGGCAAGACCGGCGTGGCCGTAGCCTCCAACTCCGAGCGCGTCTACGCCCTCATTGAGGCCAAAGATGGTGGCCTCTACCGCTCCGACGACGGCGGCGACAAATGGGAACTGGTCAATCCCGACCACCGCTATACCCAGCGCGCCTGGTACTACATGCACGTTTTCGCCGATCCCAAGGATCCGGACACGCTCTACATCATGGACGTTGAC
>DASSQB010000644.1:0-2742 GCA_035702725.1 Terriglobales bacterium
CGCCGATTTTGTCGAGCGCGACTATGTCCTCAAACTCGATGCCATAGCCGAAGGTGCCGCTGGCGGCCAGCACCGGGTTGCGCAACTGCAAGCCGGCAAAGCTGACATTCATTTCCGGTTTGGGAGGCAGAGGCGCGCTGCTGCTCATGGTGTCCCCTCGGCAGGAGCCTCGATGCGGCGCTGGGCAAGAGCCTCGGTCAGCACATGCCCCACGGCGCCAGTGGGAGCATTTATGCCCAGCAGCGAGGCCAGTGTAGGCGCCAGGTCCACGGGTTCGGCATGCTGGTGATACATGCCGGGCTGAAAGGGCACGCCGAAGAATGCCAGGGGCACATGGGTATCGTAGCTGTAGGGTGAACCATGGTCGGTGCCATGGGTGTCGCCGATGGTGAATGGCGGCGGCACGCCCAGCACATACCAGCCGCCGTAGGGCGAGTAGCTGTGCAGGTACTGGCGGCCAAGCCTGGTGGCGGGAGTGTCGCCGCGCGCCAGCTGAGCCTTGGTGAAGAAACCGCGCATGCCAATACGCTCTAGGGCTTCGCCGACCGCCTGCTCGGCGGCAGCTTCTGTCATGTGCAGGGCGGCAAATGCCGGCTCGGACACAAACGCATTGGGATAAAAAATGTCGGTAACGTACTCGCGAGGATGGCCGGGCGAAAGCCGGGTGATCAGCATCCGGTTGACTTGCTGGCGCAGTTGCTCATGGTCGCGGCCGGAAGCGGGAATGCGCATCGCTTTGGCTGTGGCCGGCAGCGGCGCTACGCCGTGATCGGCAGAGAGCGCAATCCAGACATTGGCCAGGCCAAACTGCTTGCCGAGGAAGTCGAAGAAGCCGGTCAGTTGCTGGTCCATGGCCACAGCCAGCGCGCGGATCTTGGGTGAATCCGGCCCCAGCTCATGCCCAAGAAGATCGTTCGCCGATAGGCTGATGGTGAGCAGATCGGTGGCAGGGCCAGCGCCCAGTTTTTCATTCGTGATCAGGGCGCGGGCAAATTCCAGCTCATAATCATTGGCCAAGGGCGTAGGGCCAACCACGCTGAAGAAGTCGGCGCCGGGCTTACGGGTGGTGCTGAACAGCACATTGCCGCTGCTGTCTTTAATTTCTTTGTTCCAGTACTTGTCCGCCGCCTGGCTCTGGTTGAGTTGCTGCACCCAGGTGGGCAACTGGTCGCGGTAGTAGCTGGAAGTAATCCAGGCGCCGCTCTTCTTATCAATCCAGTAGGCGCCATCGCCCGCCCAGCCTGCGGGCAGCACCGCAGCACGGTCCTTGAGCGAGATGCCAAATACACGGGCCTTGCCCTGGGTGGCGAGTTTGAGTTCATCACCCAAAGTGCTGGCCAGCAGGTTGTGCGGGGATGCGCCGGTGCCGCCGGCGCCTACGAGATGGGTGGAAGCATCTTCTACCGAGGTGACCTCACCCTTTTTCTGTGCGTCCCACCATTCATTGCTGAGAATGCCGTGGCCGTTGCTGTAAGCACCCGTGAGCAGGGTCGCATGTCCGGGCGCGGTGCGCAGATTGGCGTAGTCGTAGTTGCAATCTGTGAAGTAGGCGCCATGGTCCATCAGCAGGCGAAAGCCGCTGGAGCCGAAGTCGTCGTAATAGCGCTGGGGGTAGTCGCCGCGAAACTGGTCAATAATGATCACCACCACCAGCTTGGGCCGCGCGTTGTAGGCAGAGGCGAGAGCGAGGGCCGGTGTGAGCAAAAAGAAAACGAGCAAAGCGCAGGTATGTCGGATGCGGGGATTCATCGCACGGTAGTGTAGCAGCCCACAGGCAAGCAACGCTCGTCCGCACAGGCGGGGCGACTGTGCCCACACAATTCTTCACCGGATGACACCCTGGGCGACTTTCCGGTACATTAATTGTTTCCCATGCTGGACTTGAATTTTGTACGCGACCACCTGCCCCAGGTGGAGGAAATGCTGGCGCAGCGCGGCATGAACGCCGCCGAGTCGCTGGGAGAATTCCGCCAGTTGGACGGAGTGCGCCGCCGGCACATTACCGAATTAGAAGGTTTGCAGGCGCGGCGCAATACAGCCTCCGATGAAATCGCGCGGCTGAAGAAAGCTAAGCAGGACACCAGCGTGCAGATCGCCGAAACTAAGGACCTGCGCGAAAAGATTCAGGTACTGGAGGGTAAAGTCCAGGAAGAAGACGCACGCCTGCGCGAGCTGCTGGCCGGCATCCCCAATATGCCTAACGCCAGCGTGCCGGTGGGCAAGGTTTCCGAAGATAACGTGGAAGTGCGGCGCTGGGGCAAGCTGCCGGAGTTTGCATTTGCTCCCAAGCCGCACTGGGAACTGGGCGAGCAGTTGGGCATCCTCGACCTGGAACGCGCCGCCAAGCTTAGCGGCGCGCGCTTTGCCGTGTACTGGGACCTGGGAGCACGCATGGAGCGGGCGCTGGCCAACTTCATGCTCGACCTGCATACGCGCGAGCACGGCTACACCGAGGTGCTGCCGCCCTTCCTGGTTAATTCCGAATCCATGTACGGCACCGGGCAGTTGCCCAAGTTCGCCGAGGATTCGTTCAGGGTGCCACACGGCGACAAGAACCTGTGGCTCATTCCGACGGCCGAGGTGCCGGTCACGAATTTGTATCGTGACGAGATTCTGGAGGCGGCGCGCCTACCCATTGCACTGACCGCCTACACCCCCTGTTTCCGCAGTGAGGCGGGCTCTTACGGCAAAGACGTGCGAGGCATCATCCGCCAGCACCAATTCCAGAAGGTGGAGCTGGTG
>DASSQB010000645.1:0-3481 GCA_035702725.1 Terriglobales bacterium
CGGTGCGCCCGTGGTAGTGACCGCGCTGCAGTGACGAGGGAGTGGGACGAATCTTTTTCGTCCACTCCCTCACAACCGGCAAAGGGGTAAGCAAAGCAGGTTGTCCGCAGTCCGATGCTGCCCTGAGGCGTTCGGGATAGCTGATGGCTTCCAACCAGAATTCCTCATCAAACCGCAGGCCTCTCGTCGAAGTCGAGTCAGCAGTCACCTCCGTGGTTCTGCCTTGGAGAAACACTTGCCGTAGACTGTTCATCTCACCCCAGTAGTTCGGGTCGCGAGTTCTCGAAGTCATCTTCAGGTGTGGTGTTGTGCACAGACGATGGGGCCAGCTGAAATGGAAGGCGCCTCTCGCAGTCAAGCTGCGGAGCTGCCGTCGTTGCCCAATTTTCATGGTCTTGGCCTTTATGGTCGCCTCTGTGCCGGTTCCTGCTCCAGCCCAAAACCGGCACGCGCCGGGGGAACCGCCCAAAACTTCACGCTTCACCGAGGAAGTGCTGCCCTCCTACGAAGGACAAAATGTGACTTCGGTCGAACTGGCAGGCAGGCCCGACCTGAACCCCGCCGAGTTTCAACACCTCCTGGTCCAGCACGCCCGGGAGCCCTTTTCTATCGCTAAAGTGAACCAGAGCATCGCTGCCTTAAAGCGCACCGGCAAGTTCGAGGAAGTCCAACTCGAGGTGCGGCCAGAGCCGGGCGGAGTGCGCGTGCTGCTGGTGCTGGAGCCTGCGGTGTATTTCGGAATTTATGAATTTCCCGGGGCTTTGGGCCATTTTGTTTACGCCCGCCTGCTGCAAGTTACCAATTATCCCCCTCGCGGCGTCTACACTCCGGTAGACGTGCAAGACGCGCGAAATGATTTGCAGCAATATCTGCGGAGCAGCGGCTATTTTCTTTCCAACGTTGAGACCAGCCTGGAAAATCACCCACAGTACGGCATTGCCGACGTTATTTTTCACGTGACCCTGGGCCGGCGGGCCAAGTTCGGCCGCGTGATCATCACGGGAACCACACCGCAGGAATCGAGTTTCCTGCGCGGCAAAGTGCATTCCATTCTGGCACGCCTGCGCGGCTCCGCCATTCGCCCGGGCAAGACCTACAAGATGAAAACCCTGCAGAACGCCACCCGCTACATCGAGAGTGCGCTCAGCGGGCAGGGGCACCTGGCGGCCAAGGTGCGGCTGATCGGAGTCAACTACAACCCGGAAACCAACCGCGCCGACGTCAGCTTCCAGGTGCAGACCGGGCCCATTGTGCACGTCAAGGTGCTGGGCGCTCATATATGGAGCTGGGATAAATCGAAGCTGCTGCCGGTGTATGACCAGATTGGGGTGGATCCGGAACTCATCCAGGAGGGCCGCCAGAATCTGGTCTCTTACCTTCAGTCTAAGGGCTACTTCAATGTGCGGGTCACCAGCAATGTGCAGCAGCAGGCGAATGGCCAAACCGTTGTGTATCAAATCACCAAAGGGGCGCGGCACAAAGTGGGGGTAGTAAGCATCGCTGGCAACCGGCACATGCCCGACAGCCAACTGATGCCGCACGTGACGGTGAAGAAAGCTGGGTGGTTCGGGCACGGGAGCTTCAGTCAGAAACTAACCCGTACCAGTGTGACCAATTTGGAAAACATCTACAAAGCCGCAGGGTTCAGCAGCGTCAAGGTGACTCCCCAGGTCGCCACCCACAGCAACGGCAATGTTCTGGTTGCGTTCCAGGTGGATGAAGGCCCGCAGGACATCGTGGAGGCATTGCGAATACAGGGCAACAACACTGTGCCAATCGACAGGTTGGCGCCGCACGGCCTGCTGCTCGCCCCCGGGCGGCCTTACTCGCAGAGGAACGTGAACGAGGATCGCAACCGCATCATGGCGGCCTACCTGGATCTCGGTTATCTGACGGCTACCTTCAGAGAAAACGTGCAGCCGCTTTCCAAGCAGCCCCATCAGTTGGTGGTCACGTATCAAATTTTTGAAGGGCCGCAGATAAGTGTCGCCAAGGTGGTCACCTTGGGGCGCCGGCACAGCGATCAGAAACTCATCAATCGCGAGACGGCCAGCCTGCAGCCGAAGCAACCGCTGCGGGTGAGTGACATGCTGGCTTCGGAAAGCCGGCTTTACACCACAGGGATTTATGACTGGGCGGAAATAGATCCACGGCGACGCATCACCACACAGCACCAGGAAAATGTGCTGATTAAAGTGCACGAGGCCAATCGGAACTCCATAACCTATGGTTTTGGCTTTGAAGTGATCAACCGTGGCGGCAGCGTGCCCAGCGGCACAGTAGCGTTGCCAGGGCTGCCGCCTGTGGGCCTGCCCTCCAAGTTCAAGACCAGCCAGAAGACGTTTTGGGGGCCGCGCGGTTCGTTCCAATACACGCGCAGCGCCCTCCACGGTAAGGGTGAAACCTTCGCCATCTCTGGTATCGCTGGGCGCCTGGACCAGCAGGGCTCCATCAGCTACATAGACCCCGACTTCCGCTGGACCAGGTGGAAGGCTACAGTGTCCCTGGGGGGAGAGCACAACAGCGAAAATCCTATCTTCACCTCGCGCCAGGCGAATACGGGCCTGGAGTTTCAACATCCCTTGAACCCCGACCGGACCGACAGTCTATTTGTGCGCTATAACTTCAGCGAGACCGGCCTGACGCGCCTGCTTATTCCGCAACTTGTACCGGCTTCAGACCAGCACGTGCGCCTCTCAACTTTTTCCGTCAATTTTATCCGCGACACCCGCGACAATCCCCTGGATGCTCACAAAGGCATCTACGAAACCTATGAACTGAGCATCAACCCCCGTGTGTTGGGTTCGAACTTCAGCTTTGCCCGGTTGATGCTGCAAACGGCCTACTACAAGAATGTGTTCCACGGCATCATCTGGGCCAACAGCTTGCGCATCGGGTTGGAGCAGCCGTTCGGCAACAGCCATGTGCCCCTGAGCGAGAAATTCTTTTCCGGCGGCGGCAGCACATTGCGCGGTTTCCCTCTGAACGGCGCCGGCCCGCAGCAAACCATTCCGGCGTGCGGCACGCCCGGGGTCCCTTCCACTTGTGCCTTGATAACCGTACCCGTGGGCGGGAGTCAGTTGTTCATCGTTAATTCTGAGTTCCGCATTCCCATCAGCTACGACCTGCCCCTGGTGCACAAGAACCTGGGAGTGGTGCCGTTCTATGACGGCGGCAATGTCTACCAGCGCATCGGCTTCCACAACTTTGGCCGGGATTACACGAACAGCGTGGGCATCGGCCTGCGTTATACAACACCAGTGGGGCCAATCCGCATTGACGTGGGCCACAACCTTAATTCTGTGCCGGGAATCAAAGCTACACAATTCTTCGTAACCATAGGGCAAGCATTTTGAGCGCCGCACCGGTACCGCCGATTCCTCCGGACCGCGAACAGTGGGTGCCGCCTGAGCAGCCACCGCAGCCGCCACCGCGGCGACATGGCTGGCGGCGCGTGCTGCTCTGGGTGGGCAGTGGCCTG
>DASSQB010000646.1:0-2159 GCA_035702725.1 Terriglobales bacterium
GAACAAACCAGGTGGGGGGCCTAGACCGGGAGCGGGCCGGGTGCTGGCCTAGCCTTGATTATTCACTGATTTTTCTGGCCAAAAAAGAAAGGATGCTCTAAAAGGGGCATTAATACTGGGTTTTCGCAGAACCCAGTACACCGTTTCGGAGCATCCCAAACGTGACATGTTGTATACCACAGCTGAGCTTCTCCTTCTACCGCCATCAGCCGATCTGCGCTGACTTCTCGGGCGGCCAGATCACCAGCGACGCCGGTCTGCTGCCGCTGCGGGCCTTCGATCAGCGACATCATTTGACCGGCGATCTGGTCCGACTCCTCAGTGATCCGCGAGACGATGATCGAGTCCGGCACGATTCCCTGGCGCTGCTGCGGCAACGCATCTATCAGATTGTCGCCGGCTATGAGGACGCCAACGATGCCGACCGCCTACGCCACGATCCGCTGCTGCAGATCATCGCCGATCAGAAGTTGGGAGAGCCGGTGGCTTCCCAGCCCACACTCAGCCGTTGGGAAAATGCGCCCGCGGCCCGCGATCTGGTACGCCTCAACGACGCCCTGCTGGAGATCTTCATCCGCCTCTGCGGCCAACAGGTGCGCCAGCGCGGTGAAATCCTGATCGACATCGATTCCACCGACGATCCCACCCATGGCCAGCAGCAACTCAGTTTTTTCAATGGCGCCTACGGCCAGCACATGTATCACCCGATGCTGGTGTTCGAGCGTCATACCGGCTGTTTGTTGGCAGCGCGGCTGCGACCGGGGAACGCTTCCAGTCATGCCCGTATCGTGCCCATGCTGCTGCGCCTGGTACCGCGACTGCAAGCTGCGTTTCCCGAAGCCAAGATCAAGTTACGGGGCGACGCCGGCTTCGCTCTGCCGCTGCTCTACGAGTTCTGCGATTTCTTCGGTATCCAGTACGCTCTCGGCATTCCCGCAAATCAGGTGTTCCAGCGCCGGGCGGAGCCGCTCCAGAAGCACCTGAAGCGACGCTATCGGCGTACGCAACTCCCGCAGCGCAGCTTCTCCAGCTTCCGCCATCGCGCTCGCTCCTGGTCACATCAGCGTCGCATCTGCTACAAGGCCGAGCACACCGCGGCCGGCACCAACCTGCGCTTTGTGATCACCAACTGCTCAGGGCGTGCTTCGCAGGTGTTTGCCTTCTACAACGATCGGGGCGAGTGCGAAAATCGCATCGAAGAGTTCAAGAACGGCTTCCGCGCCGACCGCTTGAGCTGCCATCGTTTCTTGGCTAACGCCTTCCGCCTACTCCTCCACGGCTTCGCCTATAACTTAGTCAACCTGTTCCGGCTGCAGCTGCCGGAGGCGTGGCGCTCGGCCCAGATCGAAACTCTGCGCGCACGCCTGTTCAAACTCGGCGCCCGCGTGCGCCAGACCGCCCGTTGCATTCGCATCCACTTGGCCAGCGGGTGGCCTTTTCAATCCCTGTTCCGCGACCTCGCGTTAGCCCTCGACACCGGGTAACCTGTTTCGCTTCACCCAACCCCCACCAACAGCAGTTCCGGCGGAGCATTGTCCGAATAAGTTCCACCACGTCCCCTACCTGTCTGCGACTCCGTTCCAAAACGTCCTGCCTCCGATCGTGAAGCGCATTCAGCCTGAAAAATCAGTGGCGAACGACGAACTCTCAATTCTCATGAATTAAGCAGGCTAGCCAAGCGCAACAACCAAGAGCGGGTGAAGTCCTTTTTCAAATACTGCCTGAATGCTGGCCTCATTCCCGTGAATCCGGCGGCGCAACTCTCCGCCATTCAAGTCAAGGCGGATGAGGCTAACCATGTGCGCCCGTTTGAGCCGGAAGAGTATGACCGCATCCTGGCGGCGGTGTCCAAGGCCGGGCTCCAGCCCCAGAACCTGGCCCGCGTCAAGGCGTGTATGCAACTGCAGAGGTGGGCGGGCCTGTCTCTGGTGGACGCTGTCTGCCTGTCCAAGGATGAACTGATCCAGGACGGGCAGACGTTTCGCGTGCGCACCAACCGGCATAAGACCGGGGCCCCGGTCAACAACGTTATTCCCACCTGGCTGGGCCGGGAGCTGCTGGCGGGCAAAAATGGAAACCCGCATTTTATTTTTGTGACCGGCGGAGCCACGCCCAAGGGCGCGGTCAGCACCTTTGACAAGATGTATCGCCGGGTTTTC
>DASSQB010000647.1:0-2049 GCA_035702725.1 Terriglobales bacterium
CGATGCCCGGGGTCTACCCGGTGTCCACATGCGGGAACTCTCCATGGGCATGAGCCACGATTTTGAAATCGCCATCGAAGAGGGTGCCACCATCATTCGCGTGGGCACGGCCATCTTTGGCGAGCGGCAACGGTAGCAGCAAAGTGTTGGCTGCATTTCGAGCCGAACCTCCGCTTGTCATTCTGAGTGCAGCGACCATTCTGTTTTGCTGCTTCTCGAAAACATACTGCAATGACCGATTTCACCACCCATGGCAACACAGTAACCTTCTGGCTAAAGGTGAAGCCGCGTTCCGGCCGCCAGCGCCTGGTGTGGAATTCCTCCGGCGAGTTGTGCCTGGAACTCACTGCGCCGCCGGTCGAGGGCCAGGCGAACGAAGCGGCCGTCGATTTCCTGGTGAAATCGCTCCGCGTGCCGCGCTCGTCTGTTGAGATCGTGACTGGCGCGAAAGCGCGCCGCAAGCTCTTCCGCATCACCGCGAGCAGCGCCCAGGAAACCATTGGGCGCCTCGAAGCCCTGGCGCAGCAGAGAGGCGTTAGCCGATGATTTACGCTGTCAGCCTCGCCGTGATCGTACTGGCGCTGCTTACCGTCAGCCTCGTTCGGTCATTTAAGCTGAGGACTCACAAGGATTTCATGGTGGCCGACCGCCAGCTTTCGGTCTGGGTGCTGATTTTTACCCTTCTCTGCTCCTGGATCGGCGCCGGGAGTCTTTTTGCCGGAGCAGAGTTCGCCTACAAACAGGGCCTGGCGTCGCTGTGGCTGCCGGCTGGAGGCTGGGCAGGCCTGCTGGTGATTTACTTCATTGCCGGCCGCGCGCGGTCGTTCGCACAGTACACCATTCCGGATTTGCTTGAAGTTCGCTATAGCCCTATGGCGCGTGTGTTGGGCACCATCTGCATCATCGTCTCCTACACGGCCATCGTGAGCTATCAGTTCCGCGGCGGGGGGCGGATTCTGGAGCTCGCTTTCGGAATGAGCGAAAGCGCGGGCACCATCATCCTGGCGGTGTTTGTCATCCTGTTCACGGCGCTGGCGGGGATGTCTTCGGTGGCATACACCGATCTCGTCATCGGCCTGGCGGTTACGGTTGGATGTCTGTTTGCACTGCCTGCCATGATCAGCCATGCGGGCGGCTGGAGCACAGTGACCCGGCAGCTGCCCTCAAGTCACTTAACGGCGATGGGCACCATGACCTGGGAGCAGGCACTCGGCTATTTCCTGCCCACCTTCAGCCTGATGCTCGGCAACCAGGCGATGTATCAGAAATTCTTTTCTGCCCGCAGCGAGCGAGACGCGCGCCTATCCGTAGTGGGGTGGGTGATTGGCACCGTGGTGCTGGAAACTGTGATTGTTCTGCTGGCGATCGTGGGCGGAGTCATGTTTCATAATCGGGTGGAGTCCGGCCAGCTTCCCGCCTGGGGCCTGATTCCTTACACCGCTCGGTATGGCGTGTTGCCCATGATTGGCGCGGTCTTGCTCGCGGCGATCTTTGCCAAGGTGATTTCCACCGGCAACAATTATCTTTTTTCGCCGGCCACGAGTGTGGTGCACGATATTCTGCAGCGCTTCGTGATGAAAAAGTCCAGCGACCGCGGCCTGGTGCTGATGTCGCGCATCGTGGTGGTGCTGCTGGGCGCGCTGGCGCTGGCCCAGAGCTTCCAGCCGTCCATCTTGCGCACGGCGGTTTACGCCTACGACGTTTATGGCGCCGGCATTACGCCGGTGGTGGTAGCAGCCTTTTTCTGGAAGCGGACGACCACGGCGGGCGGCCTGAGTTCGATTGTGGCGGGAACAATGGTGGCGGTGATCTGGAAAGTTTTCGGACTTGATCCCATTGTGCCTATGATTTTCCCGGCACTCGCTGCTTCGCTCCTCAGCCTGGTCGGCGTCAGCCTGCTGACTGCTCCACCACTCCCCGATCAATGGCAGCCGTTCTTCCGCAAGGCGGCGGAAGAGTAGTAAGGCTTGGCACATACGTCGTCAAAAGCCCGTTCGCCCTCAACTGGGGAACGGCCCTGATCCCGCAAAGCGGGAGAAGGGGCTCAGG
>DASSQB010000648.1:0-11553 GCA_035702725.1 Terriglobales bacterium
GCGCTGGCGTTGTTGACCAGGATGTCTATGCCGCCGAAGTGGCGCGCGGCCTGTTCCACCGCAGCCTGCACCTGGTCGTCGAAGCGAATGTCCATGGCGATGGGCAGGGCTTTGCCGCCGGCAGCCTCGATCTCCTCAGCCGCGGTGAAGATGGTGCCGGGCAGCCTGGGATGGGGTTCGGTGGTCTTGCCGGTCACCACAATGTTGGCGCCGTCACGCGCCGCCCGCAGCGCAATGGCCAGGCCAATGCCGCGGCTGGTGCCAGTAATGAATAAGGTCTTGCCCGCCAGAGTTGGCATGGGCGCATTGTATCGTGAACTTCTTCGCCACGGATAAACGCAGATCATCGCGGATTGTCGGGCAAATCCTGTCAGCGAGCCGTACCTCGTATCCCTTCCCTAATTCCTGATGTGTCCTGCTCCGTGCCTCTGTGTCTCGGTGGCGAAAAGCACTTGCGATACTTTCTGCCGCCGGTAGGGTTCTATACTGAAGGCGTAGGGGCGGAGGTGTTTGTGCGTATCCTCAGCTTTGTTTTGTTATGCGCGGTGCTGGGCTGGACGCAGGCCAGTTCTCAGAGTGCGGCCAACAGCAAGCCGGCGGCAGCGCCGGAGGCAACTGCCAGTGAGCACGCGGCCAAGACCCTGACCATTCCCAGTGGGACGAAGATTGCGCTGTCTCTGAAGCAGGCCATTTCCACCAAGAACGCCCAGCAGGGCGACCCGGTTTACGCGGAAACTGCCTTTCCGGTGGCGATTGGCGGGCGCATGATGATACCCGCCGGCACCTACGTGCAGGGCGTGATTGACCGCGTGCACCGCCCTGGTCACGTCAAAGGCAAAGCGGAAATCCTGATGCACTTTACCAGCCTGGTTTTTCCGAATGGCTACACGGTGGTAATGCCCGCGGGGGTGGAGAACGTCCCTGGAGCCGAGCATGAGAAGGTGAAGGGCCAGGAAGGCACGATTCAAGGAGAAGGGAACAAAGGCGAGAAGGTGAAGACGGCAGCGGGCACCGCAGCTACTGGCGCGGTAATTGGCGCGGCCACCACCGGCAGTGGCAAGGGTGCTGCCATTGGCGGCGGCCTTGGCGGCGCCGCCGGTCTGGCCATTGCCATGCTGAGCCGCGGTCCCGACGTCGTGCTGACCCCGGGTACCAGCATTGAAATGATCCTGCAGCGCCCGCTCGCGCTGGACTCTGCGCGCGTGCACGCGCCGGTGGAGTAAGTGGTCCAGATTATTGCTGCCTATCGTCCAATTCCGCTCCGACTGCGAGAAACGAGTTCACGCCAGTTGTCTGAGTAATAATGTTAAAGATCCCCCGCAGGTCCCCTGGGGCTACGGTGAGGAGACCGGCTGGTGACACTTTTAACCTTGCCATGACAAACAATGCCAAGAAGCGTTACTCCATTCTCCTCGGTGCAACGGTCTTTGCGATTTCTAGTGTCGTCTATGCTCAGAAAGACTTTGACCGTGAAGGGGCTGCCAAAGCCATTGCCGAAAGCGAAGCGGTTACGGGATGTCACGCCGGTCTTGGTATCCGCGACATATGCGATTGGGCGATATATACAGGCCGCTGGAATCTCATTGCGGAGCATTGGGCCAGTACTGCAGGCCACCTTCACCCGGACAACCTGAAGGGAAATCCAGTGGGATATTGGCTCTACAAAGAGAAGGGCTACTTGCAACTCTCGCCAACCGACATACTCACGCTCTCGGATAAGGGAAGAATTGCCTCCAAAGATTGGAAACATGTAACCGCGCCGGGACGGGAGGCCGAGACATCTCAAAGTAGTTTTGAAGGATGGGATATCCCTCTGGCGACAAAGCGTTTGGTAGCTATCACAAGCGTCCTGAGTGGGTGGCGAATGGGAGTTCAATTTGCTGAGGTCCACTACCTTTGGTCTTACGCCTTGACCCCATTAGGAAGTGAGCTTTTCAAAAATGAGCGCATTCCGGGCACCGGGAAAAATGTGGGAGGCTGGATTGCGCCAACAGAGCTTACTGGTATTGACCCGAAGAAAACCTATTCTGGCAAGGCAATATTCGTGCTTCGCAATCAAGGCTGGCGGTTGAACCCAGACTGTAGCACGATAGACGCTTGCGATTGAGTTTCAGAGTGCTTCCGACATAGTTTTAGTATTCTGTAATACCCGGCTGAGGACCCGGCTGGGCCATCTTCCATACCATGGCGATACGAACAGTTTTTTTAATGAAAGAGGAGTGCGCCGGCGGCGAGCGCTTGGGCTGGCAGGAGTTTGTGCGCGACTACGCGCCGCTGGCTAGGACGCTTCTGCAGCAATATTTCCCTACGCTGGCGCCGGAGATGAACGGGCACATCATGGCAGTGTTCGAGCGCGCGCGGGCCAGCCAGAATGAGTGGTTCCGTAATGTCGCCTTCAGCAATGAACGCGAGTTCCTGATGGCCTTCCGCCAGCTTGTTTTTGCTTATGGCCGGGAAACCGCGCGCGTCCCGGTGCCGCAGCTTTCGCTGGAACAGGTGCGGGAGATCATGAAGGACCTGCCGGTGACCGAGCGGGAAATGCTTTGGCTGTTCATTAAGGGCTACACTGCGCCGCAGATCGCGCGCATGATGAGCGACGCAGAGAACACGGCGGAAAAGGTCAAGAACATTGCCGATGAGCGCCTCAAGCAACTGCTGCCCGCCACCACGGCCGATGCCTTCAGCATATCGGCGCGGGTGCTGATGGAAGAGGCGGAGAAGACTAAGTCCGAGCAGTGCGTCGCGCTTAAGACCTTCAACAACATTGTGAACGGGCAGATCACGTGGCGGGAGCGGGAACTGGCCGAGGAGCACATCCGCGACTGCTTCAACTGCCTGGACCGGTTCACCGCCTTTCAGGAGATGATCCGGCTGCGCAAAGACGCGAAGCCGCTGGAGGAAGCAGAAATCGGGACTATCCTGGAAGAACTGCATCTGCCGCCCGCCAAAGGCAAAGGGGTGCTGGCGCGGCTGTTCGCGAAGTGAGGAGCACCTCAGCTCAGTTTGTCCTGTCATCCCGAGCGAGCGCGAGCCGAGCTTGCGAGCGGGCGCGAATCGAGGGACCTTGCGCTTCCGGTCACCCCAATCAGGAAGTGACCAACCGCTAATGAACAACGGCTAACCACCAACGACCGCTCTTACGCCCGATGCGCCTTCGGGCGGGACTCTGCGTCCCACCGCCAGTCTTTGAACTCCTGCCGCAGCTTGCTTTTCAGCAATTTCCCAGTAGAGGTGTGGGGAAGCTCGCTGGCAAAGACGAACGCGTCCGGCACCTGCCAGCGGGCGAAGCGCTGCTCCAGGAAAGCACGCAGTTCGTTTTCATCTACGCGCACGCCGTCTTTCAGCACCACGACGGCCAGCGGACGCTCCTGCCACTTGGTATGAGGAACAGCGATTACCGCCGCCTCCTTGATGCCTGGGTGCGCTACCAGCGCATTTTCCAGGTCCACGGAACTGATCCACTCGCCGCCGGATTTGATCAGGTCCTTCACCCGATCGGTGAGCTTGACGTAGCCTTCGGCATCAATGGTGGCTACGTCGCCGGTGCGCAGCCAACCGTCGGCCGTCCACTTGTCGCTCTGGTCGAGGCGGTAATAACTGCTGGCCACCCAGGGACCGCGCACCTGCAGCTCGCCCGCGGTTTTGCCGTCCCACGGCACTTCGCCCTCATCGCCCACGGAGCGCACCTCGATGAACGGCGAGGGCAGGCCCTGCTTGGCGCGCAGGGCGTAGCGCTCATCTTCCGGCCAGCTGTGCATATGCGGCTTGGGAGTGCACACAGTGGCCAGAGGCGTGGTTTCCGTCATGCCCCAGGGTTGAATGACGCGCACGCCGAACTTGTCGAAGCGGCGGAACATGGATTCGGGCGCAGCCGAGCCGGCGACGATTACGCGCAAGCCGGGCGCAAGCTTCCACCGCCCGGGATGGCAATCGAGCGCGTGCAGCACCGCCAGCCACACGGTAGGCACCGCGCCGGTCAGAGTGACTCCCTCGTTTTGCAGCAGGTCAAGCAAGGCTTCGGGTTGCAGGTTGCGCCCGGGCAGAACCTGCTTGCATCCGTTCATGGTGGCGGCGTAGGGGAGGCCCCAGGCGTTGGCGTGGAACATGGACATGGCGGGCAGAGCCGTGTCGTAGCAGCTGACGTTCAGTTGGTCGGGCAGGGAAATGGAGAGCGAGTGCAGAGCCAGGCAGCGATGCGAGTAGACCACGCCCTTTGGGCTCCCGGTGGTGCCGGAGGTGTAACACATGGCGGCGGCGTCGTCTTCGGCCAGTTCAGGGTAGCGTGGCTCGCCGCCGGCCTCGGCCAGAAACTTCTCGTAGGATTCACAGCCTGGCGGCAATTGGCTGCTGCCATGGTCAACCACGAAGACGCGTTCGAGCTTCACTCGTGGGCGAAACTGCTCGAAGACGTCGAGGAGCACGTCGTCCACAATCAGAAAGCGGTCTTCGGCGTGGTTGACAATGTAGGCGATCTCGTCGGGATGCAGGCGCAGGTTCAGCGTGTGGACCACCCCACCCACGGCGGGCACGCCGAAGTAGGCTTCCAGGTGCTCATGCTCGTTCCACATGAGGGTGGCCACACGGTCGCCCAGGGCGATGCCGGCGCGCTGCAGGGCGGCAGACAACTGCCGTGAGCGGCGGTGCAGGTCGCGATAGGTATAACGGTGGACCGAGCCGTCGGGGCGAGCGGAGACGACCTCCACGTTGGGGAACAGCGTGCCCGCGCGCTCCACCATGCTGGTGAGCAGCAGCGGAGAGGACATTATGGTGGACTTCATGATGCCTCCAGGAGGCCGAGATAGCGGTGAGGCAAGCCCCTTTGCCGCATGCAGCGGGCAGTGAACCGCGGCCGGGGAGCGGCAAATTGGGTGGGAATTATAGCTTCGGAATATCACAGGAGCTATGGCAAATTTGCAGGGCTGGATTAGAGATCGCTTCGCAGAGGACAACTGATGCCCCCATTGGTGCTTGACCTGACCCGTCTTGTGCCCGGCCCGCTGGCCGTGCAGATGCTGCAACGCATGGGCTTTCGCGCGCTGCGCATCAGCGCGCCCGGCGGCGACATGCTGCAGCAGGTAGCTCCCGAAATCTACCAAGCCCTGCAGGCGGGCAAAGAGTCGCGAACTCTGGACTTGAAGACCAACGCGGGGCGGGAGCAGTTGCTGCAGCTCGCGCGGGAGGCAGCGGTTCTGATTGAAAGCAATCTGCCGGGAACCATGGAGCGCCTCGGCGTGGGACCTGAGGTGCTGCGCGAGGTCCAGCCTAAGCTCGTGTACGTGCGGATGGCCGGATTTCGCGAGGACGGATGGAAGCAGTCTCCCGGGCACGACCTCACCTACTTGGCGGCTGCCGGGCTGGTCGGCAGGCTGGAGCCGGTGTGGCGAAACATCCAGTTAGCCGACCTGTGCGGCGCCTTCTGGACGGCGATGGCGGCCCTCGACGGCCTGCGCCGCAGCGGCGGATTCTACGAGGTCTACCTGGGCGAGGCGGCGCAAACTGTGAGCCTGCCGACTCCTCCTTTTCTCGATGGCAATGCCTGCTGCTATGGAATTTATGCGGCTGCCGAGGGGCAAGTCGCGCTGGCGGCCCTGGAGCCGCATCTTTGGCTGCGGTTCTGCAGCGCTGCCGGCCACGACAACTGGGCTGCGGCGGCCATGTCGGCTGCGAAAGAAGAAAATCCGGCCTATGCTGAGATCAGCAGGTTTTTTGTGGGACGCACTGCACAGGAGTGGGAACAGTGGGCGAGCGAGAATCGCATTCCGCTGCGGGCAGTTAAAAGTGAGCCACAGGCTTTGGCGGGAGCGCCCTGGAGAGTCACCTGACCGGGGATCCCGGGCTCAAAGCGGCGTATGGCGCCGGCAGACGGAATTGGAGGTCAGTGTAACGAGCCCTACACCGTCTTGGCGGGCGTGCGCCGGCGCTGCTGCCACTGGGAGCTGGAGAAGATGCGGGGCGCCACCTCGATGAGCCGGGGCAGCATCTCGAAAACCGATACCGGACTCCACTTGGTGCCGCGCCGGGTGCGATGGCCGCGCCGGTTCAGTTCCTCGGCGATGCGCCAATAGGGACCTTCATCCACCATCAACTCCAGCATGTCCACCAGGGTCTCGCTTTCCGCCGAGTTCTCATGCAGCGCCCCGTGGGCCACCTGGAGACCGAAGGGAATTTCCGCCGCAGCGCGCTCCGCTGTTTCCTCCTCGGTGACTTCGCGCTGCCATTCCATGGCTACCAGAGTCCATCCCTGGTCGCGCATGGATTGCGCATCTTCCGGTTTGAATGGTCCCGCGATTGGCTGGCGCATGCGCTCGATTTTGGGCATGGTTCACCTCGGCGTAGAACGGCCCTGCATTGAGCACGTTGTGTTCCAGGGCCTTCGATGAACTTCCTTAGTTTTCAACAACTTCCGTCATGTGCGTGAAGGGTAGCGTCCACCCGGGTGTCCGCTCGTGGGACAAGGCGTGCGAAAGCGAGCAGTGTGAAGTGATGTAATGATTGGCGGCGGAGCGGATTTGAAGGAGCGTGCCTCTTCAAGGCTGAATTCTGATTGGTCTCGTAGAGACCGACTGAGAAGCCATTAGAAACCGTAGCGTGCAACCCTGTGCCCGGACAGTAAAAAACAATTAGGAAAAAGGAAGGGGCGAGAAAGAATTTATTTCTTCTTGCCCTTTTTTCTTTCGTGGGAGGTTTTCGTTGAAAGGTCTTTCTGTTCGCGGTCTAACCAACGATTGATGAAAACGGTATAATCTGCATCGCCGGGGGAGAGCATCTCAAAAGGCATGATGGCACGCTCGTTTGGGGGGTGTGTAATCTCTCGTTCTCGCTTAATTCTAGGCATATGCTCAAACCTCAGTATACTAACCCAGACCTTCTCAAAACCAGCCGAAAGTACCCCTCTGGCGTTCGATATGAGCGGCTCCCGGCAATCGGCTGAGGGGTAGCATGGTTCGTTTTGACGGTTGCCGTCTTGAACAACTCACGGACGGTCTGACGGGTATTGGTGAAGATGAATTGCCCATTCATCCGGTCAAGAACGCCGAAGCTCTGAGTAGGGTCACTGAACGAGTAACGTTCGATGACAAACCGTTGCTTCTGCTTGCCAGTTACCGGGTCAGAGAATCTGACTTCCCTTGCGGGTGTTGTTTGATTCATGTTTACCATTTTTCTCTCCTGTGTTTCCAGATTCTTACTTCTACATCTACAACAAATTACTGAAGGTTCTGAAGGGTTATGCAGTTTGCAGGTCCGCCGATTGGGTTTGTTCCGTTTGGTTGTACGCGAATTACTGCGTCTTCGACAGAACAGAAACCCCGGACGCCTGTCTGGTTAAACTGAAGTGGAGTTGCTTCGGTTTCATAGCTAGTATTTGATGCCGCCGTTTGCGGCCCCAACTTCTGTAAAGGCATATCCACTTTTCACTCCACCTGCCAGCGTGCTATCAATTAAGCAAGCTGCGGTAATTGCTGGGCCAGTATTCGGGCAGGCAACGTTTCCGATTCCCGGTCCCAGATTATTTAATGCCGCTGAGAAACCTGTGTTCGGATAACTTGGGGGTGTCCGTAGGGACTCCATTACGTGGTCTGGCATTCCCGCCACTGAAGTGGCGGGCTACTTTCAAGGCTTCCCTAACGGGACACCTTACTCCGCCCAAGCGTCTTTGCCGAAACAAGGGGACCAGAACGGCGCTATGCAGTGTAACTGAGGCTGAGACCTTTTGAAGGCCAAGAAGATGAAGACTCCTCGATGCTTGTTTTTAAAACCTTAAATGTTGGATGAGTTGATTAGCTAGCAGAGCCGAGCCATAGGCCAGGGCGGCCATATAGAGAAACTGCGCCAGCGGCCACCTCCAGCTGTTGGTTTCCTTGCGCACCACAGCCAGTGTGGAGGTGCACTGCAGCGCAAAAGCGAAGAAGAGCAGCAGGGCGACGGCGGCGCCGGGGGAAAGGTCGGCGTGCAGCGCGCCTTGCAGGCTCATGGCGTGGGTGCCCGGGTCCATGCCATAAAGCGTGCCCAGCGTACCCACGATCACCTCACGCGCGGCGATAGAGGTAAGGAGCCCGACGCCAATTTTCCAATTGAAACCCAAGGGCGCGATAACGGGTTCGATTCGTTGGCCTATGGCGGCCAACACACTGTCTTGCAGCGCGGCCTGGCCGGAGTGGACTGGCAGATTAATGAGGAGGGCCAACGCCAGTGAAACCGCTAGCACCACCGTTCCCACCCGCGAAGCAAACGCCCAGGAGCGGTCCGCCAAGCGCAGGCCCAGGGAGCGAGCGGTAGGCCAGCGATAAGTCGGCAGCTCCATCATGAACGGGCTGCTGTGCGATTTGAGCACAGAGGATTTCAGCAGCCGGGCGGTGACCACCGCGGCGAGAAATCCCACAACGTAAAGCCCGAGCATGGCCGCCGCCCGCGTTCCCAGAAATATGCCCGCCAGCGGCCGGTCGGGCACGAAGGCGGCAATGATCATGGTGTAGACCGGCAGGCGCGCGGAGCAGGTCATAAGCGGCGCGATGAGGATGGTGGCCATGCGGTCGCGCCTGTTCTCGATGGTGCGCGTGGCCATGATGGCGGGCACGGCGCAGGCATATGCCGAGAGCAAGGGTATGAATGCCTTGCCGTTCAGCCCGAGCTTCGCCATAGTGCGGTCGGTAATGACGGCCGCGCGCGCCAGGTAGCCGGAATCTTCCAGCACGCCGATGAGCAGGAAGAGCAGCAGAATCTGGGGCAGAAAGACCAAAACCGAGGTCATGCCCTTCCAGGCGCCGTCCATTAGCAGCGAGCGCATCAGGCCGGCGGGGATGTGCGCTCCCAGCGGCTGACCCGCCGCCAGCAGAAGGTCTTGCAGCCCGTTCGAAAGCGGCTGCCCCAGACGAAAGATTAGCTGAAAGGCGGCGATCACCACTGCCAGGAAAATCGCTGGTCCCCAATGGCGATGCAGAAAGATGGAATCCAGGCGCTGCGACCAGGCCGGAGGAAGAGGACGGCGGTAGGAAGCATGGCTGGCCACGCGCACCGCCCACTCGCGGCAGTGGCGCACGTCCTGCAGCACGGGTAGCTCCACCGGGGCAGGCAGCACGCCGACCGAACTTACGAACTTCTGCACCGTGGCCAAGCCTTCGCCGCGCGCCGCGCAGATCAGGGCCACCGGCGTGCCCAGTTGGCCGGCCAGCGCCACCAGGTCCACGCTGCCATTCTGCTGGCGCAGCGCATCAGCCATATTGAGCAGAACCAGGGTGGGCAGGCCAAGAGTGATGACCCGCGCCGCCAGCACCAGGTGGCGGTTCAGGTTGGTCGCGTCGAGGATGAGAATGATGGCGTCAGGCCGGGACGTGCCCGGCATGCGCCCATAGAGAACGTCGGCCGCCACGCGCTCGTCTTCCGAGTGGGGCGAGAGGCTATGGATTCCGGGCAGATCGAGCACCGTGACCCCTTCGCCACGCCCGCCCCGCATGCGCCCCGCGCGGTGCTCCACCGTGACTCCGGGGAAGTTGGCCACCTTCTGCCGCAGCCCGGTCAGATTGTTAAAAAGCGTGGACTTGCCGCTGTTGGGCGGCCCTACCAGGGCGAGGGTCTGAATAGTCTTTGGCGTGGGCACGTCCGATTTGAGCCTGCTCTCCGGCGCAATGGCTGTGAGCGTGGTCATCGGCCGACCTCCGCGGCAGTCTCGATCGGGAGAACGGAAATGTGCCGCGTGGTCTCGCGGCGCAGCGCGATTTCGGCGCCGTCCACGCGGTAAACCACGGGATCGCCGCCGGGCGCGCAGCGCACCGCCAGCACCTGCGAGCCGGCCACCAGACCCAGGTCCATGAGGGGCTCAGCGGCGTCCGCCGGCAGGGCCAGAGCGGCGATGACGGCCGACTGGCCGGGCGCCAGATCGGCGAGGCGGCGGGGTGGGGAAGGCGGCATTTTTTTGAAATTGAAAATCATTTTCAACTAGAAGCATTATGGGCCGCGCCTTCCCCCTGGTCTGCTGCCCGCGTCACGCCTCGTTGTGACGTAGCTCACAATGGAGGCGTTCCCGCTCTACTCCCAAAATGGAACCGCCCACGCCGACTTGCCCTCGTGCTGTGATTCTCGTCACTTTCCGGCGGCAACTCCCGGCCTATACAGGGAAGCTGGGGAGGGAGTTATGAAACGTATTGCGATTGCCACAATATGTGGCGTAGTGGCGGGCCTGGTTTGCGTCTCCATCGGTGCGATTGCGGGGGTGAAGATCACTCCTGCGGGGTTCGGTTGGGCGGTTCTGAACCGTACCCTGCTGGGCTTCGTGATCGGAATTTCGGCCCTGCGCCTGCATTGGGCTTGGCATGGCGTCTTAATGGGCGCGGTGGTGGGATCGTTGTTTGCTTATTCGCTGTGGCTGCTTGGTGGTCCCGCCTGGCTGGTGCCGGCCGTGCTGACCGGAAGCATGGTTTTTGGTCTGGGAATCGAGTTCTTTACCACCGTGGTGTTCAAGCAGCCGCAGCAGCTAATCGGTGCCACGGTTGCGCAAGTGGAGGAAATCCCGAGGCGAGCCGCCGCCTAGAGACCAGGCAGCAGAATCTTCAGCGGGCAGAGAACAGCGTCAATCCACGCTGCCCGCCAGGAGCGGGGAATTCTTCTGCCTACCACGGGCGATTTGCGCCCGAGTGAGCCTTCCATATCTGGTAGTTGCGGCCTACTTGCGGAAATAGAGGAATGCTGCCACGAGTACCAGAACCACGGTTAGAATCCACATGAACGTCTGGCGGCTTCCGCTTTGCTGCTGCTCGGCCATGAATAACCCTCCGACGGGGGGAATAGCCGGAAAGATATCAGATTATGGGGTGGAGGGGTCAAATTTCTGCTGGGACCGGTGGGGAATAACCCTCAGGCGGCAGCCTCGTGATCTCCCTGGTAAAGCTGGCAGAGAAGGTCTGTAGCCCGGTGCAGAGCAGAAGCCAAATTGCCGGCAACTCCCTGGCGCAAAGTCTTGCCGTCGGGACCGCGCAGCACAAAAGAACAGACTGCGGCGCCTTCATGCTCGCACACCTCAGCCGTTAAACCACCGCCGAACACGCGCCAGCAGGAAGTGTGCGATGAAGGCGGCGCGATCATGATGCGCCCGCGACAAAACAGCGCCGGTGACAGAAGACGAGCGGCTTGCTGCACTGCGTCCATCATCACTAGATACGACGGAGTTGACGTGCGGCCCGTTGCCTGAACGAAATTATTTGTGAGTTCGTGCTCAACATCGCCAGCGGCATCGAATAGACAATGACTGCTCGGATCCTGCTGGTGGACGATGAGCGCTCCATCCTGATGACGCTCACCGCGATCCTGCAGAAGAATGGATTTCAGGTGATGAGCGCGGCCTCGGCCCGGGAAGCCAGAGAGAAGCTGGCGTTGCACAAGTTCGACCTGGTAATTACTGACCTCAAAATGGAGAACGATGGCGCCGGTTTCGAAGTGGTCAAAGCGGCCGTGGAACAGCCCTACAAGCCGGCGACGCTCCTGCTCACTGCCTACCCTGTGGCGCAGCAGGAATGGTCGGCCCGCGGCGCCGACGGCCTGCTGGAAAAACCTACCGAGATG
>DASSQB010000649.1:0-8435 GCA_035702725.1 Terriglobales bacterium
GTTGTGCGCGTGATACAACCGGCACACGGAGAGAATGTGACTGAAAAGGTTGCTCTGGTCACCGGTTCTTCCAGCGGGATTGGGCTGTTAACCACGGCGGAGTTGGCGCGCGCTGGCTTTCGCGTGGTGGCCAGCATGCGCGATCTGGGGCGTCGCCAGCGCCTGGACGAGCGCGCTACGGCTGCCGGCGTGGCCTCACGTATTGATGTTCGCCACCTCGACATTAGAGAGTTCGACCGCATCCCTGAATTCATCGCGCAGCTTGAACGCGATTATGGATGCCTGGATGTGCTGGTAAACAATGCGGGCTTTGCCATGGCCGGGTTTGGTGAAGACCTGCTGCTGGAGGAGCTTCGCCAGCAATTTGAAACCAATTTCTTCGGCTCGGTGGCGGTCACCAAGGCGGTGCTGCCCACCATGCGGCGCCAGCGAAGTGGGCACATCATCATGGTGTCCTCGATCGGCGGACGCATTTCCGCGCCCGTCATCGGCGCTTACGATTCTTCCAAGTTTGCCCTGGAGGGCTGGAGCGAGTCGCTGCGCATCGAGACTCGCTCGCTGGGCATTCGCGTGGTGCTGGTGGAGCCAGGCTCGTATCAGACTGACATCTGGGAGCGCAATGTGCGCGTCGGCAGCGTCGCTGTGGACCGAAATTCTCCCAATCACGAGCGTGCCGGGAGGTTCTCAGAGATGGTGAAGAAGGTGCACAAGGCCGACCCGCTGCCGGTGGCCAAACTCATTGCCCGCATCGCGCAAACCCGCAACCCACGCCTGCGCTATCGTGTGGGCTTCGACGCCCACCTGCAGTTCTGGCTACACACGCTGCTGCCGTGGAACGTCTACGAAAAGCTGGTAATCCGGGCGACGAAGATCGGGTGAAAGGAATTTGTAATTGACTGATTCGTAATTTTCCCGGCAGCTAGAGGTGCGAACTTTTGAATTTACCAATTACAAATTCCAAATTACAAATTTCAGAGGCCGCCGTTTTGAACCGCGTCGCTAGCCCGGATTCTTCCCTGCCAGCGCGTCCACACAAACACGACAATCCCTATCAGGATGACGGCAAGGATAACGGCGTCGAAGCGGTGGAACCAGATGCGCAGGCGGGGATCGGTATCCCAGCGCTGCCCCAGCTTCATGCCCACATAAGCCAGGCCCAGGCACCAGGGCCAGGAGCCGATGAAGGTGTAGAAGTGGAATTTGGGCTGGTTCATGCGGGCCACGCCCGCAGGCAGAGCAATGAACGTGCGAATCACCGGCAGCAGTCGGCTGATAAAAACAGTGATGTTGCCGTAGCGCGCAAAGAAGCGATCCGCCCAGTCCAGTTCGTGACGGCTGAGCAGAATGTAGGAGCCATATTTCTCGACCAGGGGCCGTCCGCCGTAGTAGCCCACCGCGTAGGCTATCGCCGAGCCCAGGTTGCACCCAAGGGCGCCCACTGTGGCTACCCACAGCAGCTTAAAGCGGCCTACATATACCAGGTAGCCGGAGAACGGCATGATGATTTCCGAAGGCAGCGGGATGCAGGCGGACTCGATGGCCATGAGCACAGCAATGCCGAGATAGCCCCCGGCGGAAATCACGGAAATGATGAAGGTGCTCAACGCCGCGATGATTTTGGCGGTCATTCGTAGAAGGGCAGCGGCAAGGATTCAGCTTTCGTCTGTAGTAGCGGAGTCAGCGATTCGATTATACGGGGGTAGGGAGTCGACGGTCGACGGCTGACGGGCTCAGATTTCGAAAGATTGCAGTGAAAGAGGAAAATTCCGCCCCTGCCCTTAAGTCTGGGACTGACTCCCGACTACTGACTCCCGACTCCCGATTTCTAAAATTGCCCTTCCTGCGTGAAGGTATAGCCGGGCAGACTCTGGCCCTGGGGGCTGCGCAGCACTTTTACCCGGATACTATCGGTAGTAGTAGCGCCAGAATCGGCCTGGCGCAGGATGGCAAACTGGGCAAAAACCTCGTTATACAGCTTTGTTACCAGGTAATTCTGTCCACTTTGGTCGTTGCGCCACACTTGCCCGAGCTGAATGGATTTCACTGCCATTTTTCCCTTCTCCCCAAACCCAGAGTAGCCAGCGCAGAGCAGCAGAGTCAATGACATGGGGGGTTACGAAAGTGAGTTGCAGGTACGGTAAACCAGTTCTCGGTTCTCCGTTCCCAGAAGCGCCCCACGACTGCATCTGCAGGGACTTAGAATCTCCAATCACCTGTGCCTGCGAAACTTCACCTCCGCGGTAATGCGGGACTACAATATGGGCCCATGGCCCCGGTCACCCGCACTGAAGCCGAAAGTAACTCGCCTTATAGCCAGGAAGTACGCCGGCAGCTGATCAGCTTCTCGTTCTACAAAGTGATGCCGGAATGGCGGCGCCTGCCGCGGTCGGAGCGCGACGACCACCGCCGCGAGGCTGCTGAGGTGCTTCGCCGCTGGTCCAATTACAGCGAACTGCGCCTGATTACCTACTCGACCGTCGGCCTGCGCTCGGATTCTGATTTCGTGCTGTGGCGCATTTGCTATTCGCTGGAATGCCTGCAGAGCATGACTTCCGAGCTGCTGGCCACGCGCCTGGGCGGGTACCTGCAAACCTCCTACTCCTACCTCTCCATGACCAAACGCTCGCAATACCAGATCGGGCCGGAGCACGAAAGCTACGACCTGCGCGGGGCCATCAAGCCGGGTGCGTTCAAATACCTGTTCTTGTTTCCCATGGAAAAGACAAAGGCCTGGTACGCGCTGCCCTTCGAGGAGCGGCAACGCATGGTGCAGGACTTCATCCGCATCATGGACGACTTTCCCCGCGTGCGCCTGAACGTGATGTATTCTTTTGGACTCGACGACCAGGACTTCATTGTGGCCATCGGCAGCGACTACCCCGAGGACGTGCTGGACATGGTGCAGCAGATGCGCGAAGCGGAATCCACCGGCTACAACCAGCGCGACACGCCGGTGTTCACGTGCCAGCGCACCACGATTGAAGAAATGCTGGAGCGGCTGGGCTGATGGTGCGCGGCGTCATTCCCCGCCAGCCGGCCAAGAGCGGTCGCCACGAGGGCCGCGCGACTGCCGCGCGCGGTGCCCAATCCCGGGGCGCTTCCCGACAGCCGCGAAATGGCGCTCGCAAGGCGACTCCTCCCTTCCCTAAGCCGGCGGCCAAATCAACAGGCAAGCCGGTTGCAGCTCCCAAGGGCTATCAGCCAACTGCGCCACAGAGGATCACCGAAATTCTGAAGCGCCTGGACCAGACCTATCCCGGCGCCACTTGCGCGCTGCACCATAGCAATGCCTGGGAGCTGCTGGTGGCGACCATTCTTTCCGCGCAATGCACCGACGTGCGCGTGAACATGACCACGCCGGAATTGTTTCGCAAATATCCCACGCCGCAGGCCTTTGCCGCGCTGCAGCCGGAGCAGTTGGAGCCCGACATCCGCTCTACCGGCTTTTTCCGCAACAAAGCAAAATCGCTGGTCGGCGCAGCCAAGAAGCTGGTAGCCGATTTCGGCGGGCAGGTGCCCGACGAGATGGATAAGCTGCTCTCCCTGCCGGGCGTGGCCCGCAAGACCGCCAACGTGGTGCTGGGGACGTGGTTCGGCAAAGCCGAAGGCGTGGTGGTGGACACCCACGTGTATCGCATCAGCCGGCGCCTGGAGCTAACCACCAACACCGACGTGCAGAAGATCGAACAGGACCTGATGCGCGTGCTCCCGCGCGAGAAGTGGATCATCTTCTCCCACCAGATCATCTGGCACGGGCGCAAACTTTGCATAGCCCGCCGCCCCAAGTGCGCCGAATGCCCGCTGGAAGATCTGTGCCACGCCGCCGACAAGACGTGGAGCACGGTGGAAATTCACAAAGCGGCAAAACCCTGAAAAGCTGGACTCAGTAGTCGGGAGTCGGTAGTCAGCAAAGCCTGGCCGTAGCCCATCCGAGGCCCGGCAGGGAAAACATCGCTCCCTTCATGGCTGGTGCGGTCGGAGGACCACAAAATGTGTAATGCTGTAACCGAGAACCGCGCCGGCGAATACATCGGACGGAAAATGCGCTTGCGTAGTAATGCGCGAAAAACCCACCAGCCCCGCCAGGCCGAAGGCGACCCAACGGTGCCAGGCTGGCTTCGGATAGCGGTCGGCAAAGGTCGTAGCAATGGACATTGCAGCGATCATGTGGCCGGAAGGAAAGCTTCCCCTCCCTCTCCAGGCCGCAGTCTTATCCGCCAACCAGGTGTCCTCAAAATTGCCATTGGGAGAAATCGCCGAGGGGCGCAAGCGGCCATCTATATCCTTCACGACAGTGGTCACAATTTCCGAGTCGATCACCGCCTCGCCCGCCAACAAAACCGTCTGCTGGGCATAGCGGTCTTTGCGCAGCAGGCCGGTAGCATAAAAGCCTAAAGGAAAAGCGGCCATGCCGATGGATGTGTTGCGTCCGCTCAGCACGCGATTGAAACCGTTGAAAGTGTGGGTGCTGCGGAAATAAGGAGCGTCGTGCGGATCTAAGGCGACCAGCCCAGAGGTTAGAAACATTGCTGACGCTGTAGGCACAAAGTGTTCTCCACGGGCGGCCGACGCGGGAAATAGCCAAATGGGCTTCTGATCGTGCAGCACGTTCGGCACTAGCTTTTTCCAGGACACCTGACGCGTATGTGTTGACAGTGGGGCTGCCGAGGGCGCGGCGGGTAATTGAGTCGCCGGCGGATCCTTCGACCCCGCGGATGTATTCTGGGCGGCACAAGGCAAGCACCAGATGCAGCTCAATAGCACTACCCACGCCCGACACTGTCCCGAAAGCTGAAAACTGCGCCAGAGTACACACCCCCACCGCGGAGCCGGTAGTCTTAGCGGCACATCATTCCCTGGCTTCTTATCAACGGAAATCGCGATTTGCACTGCGCTAACCGGCAATCCATTTTCTTGCTGCGAAACTGCAGGCCACCCCAGGCCATGACGCAAGTGGTTTTGACCGCCGTCGGCGAAAGCCCGCCGTCGTCATTCAGGGACAGCGGGCCCCGCGTTTTATTCAGGTTGGATTCATTGCCGTGCAGAGGCCGACTCTTGCGCGCTTTGCACCGCGCCTACGAACGTCTGCGCCGCAGCAGGCCGGATTCTTCTATGCGGCTGCTCGCTCAGACACTTTCTTGGCCATCTTAACCTCGGTGAGGTGTCGGATAAGACGGTGCGCGCGTTCGGCGAACGCCATCCTGTCCGCCAGGCAGCTTTCCAGCAACACGCCCACTGCCAAATGACCGCTGATATCCGCCGCCGCCACCAAGGTCCCGTAATCTGCAATGCGAAGCTGATTCAGGTGGTTGGCCCTGGCCAGAAGGAAAAGACGCTTTGTCGTAGGATCCTGTATCTCGGCAAATTCCTTGCGAAACTCCTCGAGAAAGACATCCTGGACGCGCGAACTGGCCTTCATCGGCTGTTCTCCGATTACCTTAAAGCAGTGGTCAATGGTCGCAAGGCTTTTCTCTGCGAGGAACGCCCGCGCCTCCAGGGCTTCCTGGATTTCAGGATCCTCGGCTAACTGACTGATTTCCTGATAAATCTTTGCGCCCCGCTCGGAGCCTTGGCGCAGGTTGCTGAGCAGACGAACAAAAAGTTCCTTTGGATCCTGAATTGCCATAATGCCTCTCTTTTTTAGTTTTCGGTTATGTCGGCGATGGTTGTTGATTGTAGGGTTAGCGCGACTTGGTCGGCCCCGTCATAACGGGAAGCGAGTCGAGTAGGCGATGACAGAAGCCGTAAGGCTCATGTCGGCCATAATTCCCGGCCTGGCTCAACAGTAGATATCGAAGTGTAAGACTGTGGAACTGTTAGTATCGCAGGTTGCTTCTCCAAAAACCTTAGCTGTTATTTGTTGTCGGACGAATGGGCTTAAAGCGGCGGCATGAGGATCTACGCTCTGTCCATCCGGCTTTACAGTGGGCAGTGGCCGGACAACTGGCGGAGGGCGGTGCACCCCAGCCCTACATCGTCTGCTAAACTGCTCTGCTCCCAAAGCCACGATTGGAATTCGGCATCATGCGCACTTTTGCCTGCTTTGTTATTTTGATTCTTATGAGCACCCTCACTCTTGCCCAGCAGCTGGCCACGCCCAAGTTCATCACCGATCCGGCGGAACTGAAGAGCATTCCCAATCTCAACGTGCAGAAGTTCACCGTCGAGAAGCTGTTCATGACGCGCGCCATCGGGGGCACCGCGTGGTCGCCGGATGGAAAGACCATTGCCTTCATCACCAACATCAGCGGGCGGATGAACATCTGGATTGTGCCATCAGAGGGCGGCTGGCCCACGCAGCTCACGGTCAGCGACCAGCGCCAGTTCAGTCCGGCGTGGTCGCCTGATGGCAAGTGGATCGCCTACATGTCTGACCACGACGGCGACGAGCAGTGGGACATTTTTGTGGTGTCGCCGCTCAGCGGTGAAGTGATTAACCTGACGCAGACGCCCGAGATCGCGGAAGAGGACCCGCAGTGGTCGCCGGATGGGCGCATGCTGGCCTACATGGTCAAGCCCAAGACCTCTTCCACCTTCGAAATTGACGTGATGGACTTCACCACCCACGAGGTGCGGCACCTGACCAGCGGCACGCCCAAGGAGCGCGGCAACGTCCGCCCCTTGTGGTCGCGAGACGGAAAGTGGATCGTGTACACCCAGGTGCATGCCAAGGGCACCGACTCTGACGTTTACGTGGCCGAGGTAGCTACCGGCAAGAGCACTCGACTGACCCCGCACACGGGCGAGCAGCTCTACTCGGCCGACGCATGGTCGCCAGACGGCAGGAAGGTGCTCATCACCTCTAACGCCGGCAACGGCTACGAAAACGTGGGCCTGCTGGATATGGCCAGCAAGAAAATTGACTGGCTCACGCAGGACAAATGGGAAATCCAGGGCGGTAGTTTCTCGCCAGATGGACGCACCGTCACCTGGACCGCCAATGTAGACGGCAACACCGATATCTACTTTCATGACCTGGCCAGCGGCAAGACCGACGCCTTGCCCCTGCCCGTGGGAGTGAATGAATTGGGCGGGCACGAGAGCGCCTTTACGCAGGATGGCGCTCGCCTGCTCTACATTCACAACGGGCCCAATGCCCCCGCCGATGTCTGGGTGTACGACCTGGCCAACAAGCGCTCGCAGCAGGTTACGCATTCGCTGGTGGCCGGAGTGCGCAGCGCGGACATGGTTGAGCCCTACCTGGTTCACTATCCCAGCCGCGACGGCAAATTTCAGATTTCGGCCTTCGTATATGTGCCCCACAACCTGCCGGCGAACCATCAGAGTCCGGCGGTGGTGTACGTGCATGGCGGCCCCACCTCGCAGACGGTGAATCTGTTTAACCGGGGCATTGAGTATCTGGTGAATCAAGGCTACCTGGTGATTGCGCCCAACTACCGCGGCTCTACCGGCTACGGGAAGGAGTTCCAGCAGGCCAATCTGTTCGACATGGGCGGAGGCGACCTGCAGGACGTGCTGGCGGCGGCCGACTGGATCAAGCGCAGCGCATACGTGGATCCCAAAAAGCTGGTCATCATGGGTGGCAGCTACGGCGGCTACATGACCATGATGGCGGTCACCAAAGCGCCAGAGGTGTGGGGCGCAGGCGTGGCCGTTGTGCCGTTTGTGAACTACTTCACCGAGGTACAGAACGAAGATCCGGTGCTGCGCGAAATGGACCTGGCCACCATGGGCGATCCGGTGAAGAACAAGGCGCTCTGGGAAGACCGTTCGCCGATTTTCTTTGTGGACCGCATCAAAGCGCCTCTGCTGATTCTCGCCGGAGGGCACGATCCACGCTGCCCGAAATCGGAATCACAGCAGGTGGCAGATGCCATTAAGAAGCGCGGCGGGGTAGTGGATTTAAAAGTTTATGAAGACGAGGGCCACGGCTTCTCACGCGTGCCCAATCAGATTGATTCCTGGAAGCGGATCAGCGATTTTCTGCAGGCGCACGTGCCGCCCGCCGATTGCGGCTGTTCGCTGAATGATTGAGCCAGTAAGCGTGACCTAACTGACTCGCGATTCGCCCCCCAAGGTCTACTGCGTGGAAAACTTGTAGGTTGTGGTTGACCGGAACCAGCGCCCTGCCTTCAATTCAGTGGAGGGAAACTTGGGCTGATTGGGCGAGTCGGGAAAATGCTGCGTCTCCAGGCAGAAGCCGGAGCGATGCGGATACTTCACTCCGCCCTTGCCCGTCACTGTGCCGTCGAGAAAATTGCCGCTGTAGAGCTGTACCCCGGGCTGCGTGGTCCACACTTCCAGCACGCGCCCGGAACCGGGGTCATAGGCGCGAGCGGCCAGGACCGCCTTGCGCGCGGGATTCCCATCCAGGACAAAATTGTGATCGTAGCCATGCCCCAGCTTCAGTTGCTCGTAGTCGGCATTGATGCGGGCGCCGATGGCGGTGGACTTGGTGAAATCGAGGGGGGTGC
>DASSQB010000650.1:0-7344 GCA_035702725.1 Terriglobales bacterium
TCAATGCAATCAGGCCCGGAGAGCACGCCGACGCCCCGGGTGCGCTCCACCCAGATGCGATTGGTGGTGAGCAGTTCTTCGTACTCGTCAATCTTCGGGGTAACGAAGGTGACAAACTTTTTTACGTCTGTCTCAAAACCGTCGTAGGTTTCGTACTGGCAGCCGCCGATGCGGAAGGCGTGGGTGGTGAGGCGCGCCCCGCAATATTTCTCGTAAACTTTGAGAATCTCTTCCCGGTCGCGGAAGGTGTAGAAAAGCGGCGTGATGGCGCCTATGTCAAGCGCGTGGGTGCCCAACCAGAGCATGTGGCTGGCCAGCCGGTTGAGCTCGGTCAGGATGACGCGAACGTAGTTGGCCCGGGGCGGCGCTTCGATGTTGAGCAGCTTCTCGACTGCTTCGCAGTAGCCCAGCCCGTTGGAGACCGCCGCCACATAATCCATGCGATCCACATAGGGATTGAACATGGTGTAGGTGCGGTGCTCGGCGATCTTCTCCACCCCGCGGTGCAGATAGCCGATGATGCATTCCGTGCCCCGAACCTTCTCGCCGTCGAGCTTGAGGATGACGCGCAGCACGCCATGGGTGGAGGGGTGCTGCGGCCCCATATTGAGGACCAGCTCATTGGCGTCAAGAAAAGTGTGCTCGCGCTCGTCCAGATCGAGGTGGGAGGCGCCGGCCGTCCTGGTGGGCTCGCTCATTGGCCGCTCTCGATCCCCAGGTTGATCTGCACCCACTCCTGGTCCTGCTGGATAATGCTGTGGTCCTTGCGCAGAGGAAAGCCCTTCCAGTCCTCGGGCAGAAGAATGCGGCGCAGGTCGGGATGGCCGTCGAAGCGGATGCCGAACATGTCGTAGACTTCGCGCTCCAGCCAGTTGGCGGTGCTCCACAGGGGAACGACGCTGGGCGCGGTTTCGCCTTCGCCCAGTGTGGTTTTCACCCTGATGCGCTCGTTGCGCTTAAAGGAATAAAGGATCCAGATGACCTCGAAAGGCTGCGGGCGCTGCGGGTAGTGGGTAGCGGTGCAGTCCACGAGATAATCGAAGTCTTCTTCGTCGTGGAGTTGCTGCAGAACGTCGTAAACCACGGAGCGGTCAACCACCATATAGCTCTGGCCCAGGTAAGTGCTGGCATCACGTATCCCGGAGCCGAAGCGCTGCTTGAGCTGGCTCACCATGTCCGACTCCCACGGCACCGGGACAGGGCCGGCTGGCTTCGGAGGTGCAGGAGGAGCCGCTGGTTTGGGAGGCACGGTGACCGGCGGCTTGGCCGCCTGCGCCGGTGGTGTGCCGGGCTTGGGCGCGCTGGGAGCAGAGGACGACGGCGCTTGGGGTGCCGGCTGCTGGTCTTTATCCGGGGAGGTATTGCCCTTGGTCTCGTCAGGCATGGTTACGCATTTTCCTGGGGCCGAAGCACAAAAAATGCTGGAAAAGTCGCATAAGTTTTAACAGTGGGCAGACAGCAGTGTCAACGAAACAAGCTCACGGGCTGTGGTGATCTTCATCACACTGCAGCAGCCGGCTTCGCCCCGGTCCGTTAGACCCATTCCAGGGCGCCCTTTTTCCAAATCCAGATGTAGCCGACGATCAGGATGCCGAGGAAAATGCCCATCTCCAGCAGTCCGAATTTGCCCAGCCAGCGGTAGCGAACGGCCCAGGGGAGCAGGAAGATGGTTTCCACGTCGAACACCACGAAAAGAATGGCGACGATATAAAAGCGGACAGTGTAGCGGCCGCGGGCGTCGTCTACCGGGGTAATGCCGCACTCGTAGGGCATGAGCTTGGTCTTGTGCGGGTTCTCTGGGCGCACCAGCTTGAACAAGACCAGCGTGACCGCGGGAATGGCGAAGGCCACTCCCATAAAGAGGAAGATGGGCACGTAGTTTTGCGGCATAGGCGCTGTACCCCGAGTGCAATGGCTGGCTGATTAACCCGTAAATATACGCCGAGCAGGGCGTGGCTTCAACGGGAGAAGATTACATGCTCCATTTATAATCCGCTCGTGGCCCTCGACGAGAACATCTATGAGCTGCGCCGGCAGAAACTGAAGCAGATTGAGGCGCTGGGGCAGCCGGCTTATCCCACGCGCTTCGACTTCACCCATACCATCCCGCAAATCCTCGCGGAATATAGCGGCAAGACAGCGGAGGAATTGGAATCGGCGCGCGTTAACGTGCGCGTGGCGGGGCGCATCATGGCTATCCGCCTGATGGGCAAGGCGGGCTTTTCCCACCTGCAGCAGAACGGGCAGCGGCTGCAGATTTACGTGAAGAAGGACGCGGTCGGCGAGAAGGGATTTGAGCTCTACAAGCTTTTCGACCTGGGCGACTACGTCGGCGTCAGCGGCTACCTGTTCCGCACCAAGACGGGCGAACTGACGGTGCACGTGGAAACGCTCACCTTCCTGGTGAAGGACCTGCTGCCTTTGCCGGAAAAATGGCATGGTCTGACCGACGTGGAACTGCGGTACCGGCAGCGCTACCTCGACCTGATCATGAACCCAGAGGTGCGCGAGGTCTTCATTAAGCGCAGCAAGCTGGTGCAATCGTTCCGCGATTTTCTGAACAGCCGCAGCTACATTGAAGTGGAAACCCCGATGATGCAGCCCATCGCCGGCGGCGCCGTGGCCCGTCCGTTTATCACCCACCACAACACGCTGGACATGGATTTATACCTGCGCATCGCGCCGGAGCTATACCTGAAGCGGCTGACGGTGGGCGGGCTGGACCGGGTGTATGAGATCAACCGCAACTTCCGCAACGAAGGTCTGGGGTGGCGGTGGAATCCCGAGTTCACCATGCTGGAGTTCTACCAGGCCTATGCGGACTTTCGGGAGGTGATGGCGCTCACCGAGGAACTGCTGGAGCACGCGGCCCGCGAAGTCACCGGGGGCACCACCGTGACCTACGACGGCAAGCCGGTGGATTTCGACCGCAGCCGCTGGCAGCGCCTGACCATGCGCGAGGCCATCATCAAGTTCTGGCCGGAAGCGGCCGGCGCCCAGCCGCAGATGAGCGACTTCGCTTCGGGCGAGCGGGTGGCCACGCTGGTCAAGCGCTTCAACGCGGTACACGAGCACATGCCCTACGATCCCAGCGCGCCGGTGGGCAGGACTATTGCCGACCTTTTCGAGGCTGTGGCGGAAGAGCACCTGGTACAGCCGACCAGCATTTACGAATTTCCGGTGGCGGTTTCGCCGCTCTCCAAAAACAAGCCGGATGAACCGGAATGGGTGGAGCGCTTCGAGATTTTTGCCGGGGGCATGGAGATTGCCAACGGCTTCAGTGAGCTCAATGACCCCGAGGAGCAGCGGCGGCGCTTCGAGATGCAGCTGGCTGAGCGCGAGCGCGGCGACGAGGAAGCCCACCAGATGGATGAAGACTACATTCGGGCTCTTTCCTATGGCTTGCCGCCCACCGGCGGATGCGGAGTCGGCATTGACCGCGTGGCCATGCTGCTGACCGGCTCGCCGACCATCCGCGACGTAATTCTGTTCCCTCTGTTACGGCCAGAGCGACAAGGAGAAGAACAAGGACCGCCGGAGAAGGCAGCGACTTCATAGAGGGTTCTGGGCCACGCCACATTTGGCGACTGGCGCGGCCCGCCACTACAACCCTCCGATTAGTTCTTTGGTGAGGGGTCGGGTGGTTTGGGGCCTTTCACGACTTCAGCGGATTCCACTAAGAAGAGCTCGAAATCGCTAAATTTGTGCCGGCGCTCGTAGCGGTGGCCGCCGTAGTCAATGTACAAGTCAGTGAGCTGGGGTAGCCACAGGCGGACGGTTCCCTTGCGGAAGTCTACGGGGCCGTATTCAATTGCCATATGTTCTCGTTCGAGGCGAACCTTTTTCTGCGGTTCCAGCAGGTCAGTTTCCAGGCGAAGCACCTCGTACGTATCAGCGGCGATCCAAGCCCGGCCCTTCAAGCTGAGGGGGAAATAGCTGTTGTCGCGCTGCAGCACGTGAAACTGGTTCGGCCGGTCAGGGCGCTGGGCAAAATGCACCTGCCATGCCGGCCGAACTCCAGACTGGCTCAGGCCTTCGCAGGTCATGGCAAAATCCCCTATGTAGCTGGGGTGGAAAATCAAGGCGAATGCCGCACTTCCGGTGTCATAAACCGCGGTATCTGCGGTCACTTCCGGGTCGGTACCGCTGCGAAATTCCTCCACACTGGGAGCTCCGGCCTGCTGGTTAATCTGCGCCACATAATTGAATGTGTGTCTCGTCATGGTGCGGAGGTGGCCTCTCTTGGGCACCTCCATGTGCTCGATCTGCTCGCGGGCGCTGAAACGCTGTAAGTTGGCAGCCAACTCCTCGACCTGGTGGCTGGCTTCCTGCAGGAGCTTCGGTAACGGACATGGCACATCGGTGCGGGCCGGCGGTACGAACTCGTCCACGTCAGGAGGAACCAATGTGGTCGGCAAAGGGCGTGCCATTCCCGCCGCACATTCGACGGTCTTGCCCTCGTAGAGGGCGCCACTTTCACTGCTGAATAGTGTTAGACCACAGGGCACGCCAAGCTCGGTGAGCGACAGTTCATATGCCGAACCGTCTGAGGCGATGATGAATCGAAAATGGAATCCGGGAATCGGCTCGGAATCAGCTGGCAGATTTACGCCCTGCAGCGGGTTTGGATCCTGAGGCGATCCCTGCGTACTCTGCTGCTCCGATTTCACCAGCTCTTCGATGGTGGCGTAACGCCCATGCGCGTGCAGAAAGCTGCGCTCGGCGGCATTCAGCGTTTTCACGAAATTAAGAGCAGTGATTCGCTCCCTTGAAGGTGCAGGTTCACTCTTGCCCCCGGCCAGAAGCGCCAGCGGGAGCAATAGCGCAAAAGCAATAACGATCATCAGGGCCCTGGGTCTCAGGCGTCTTTCTCTTACATCTATCACTTGGTTTCGCTTTGGAATGATTTGTGCAGCTTTTTTGCCAGCTTCTCGATCTCTTCGCTCTTCTTGAGGTCGTCTGAACCCACGGTTCCGGCCGGGGAGTCATCAAGATCGTCCTTGATCTCGGCGATCAATTTGAGAAGCCTCGCCGCGTCCTGCTTGAGCAGCGCCTTTTCCTTTTCCGCCGCTTGCAGTTGCTGGTCCTCTAGACTTTCGCCCGGCTTGGGCGGAAGCTTGTGAAATTTCAGGTCCGCTGCCGTAGGCGCCCACGGTGCCGTTTGTGGCTCAGTGTTAGTCGAAACCCCTGACCGCGGGGACGAGTTGGTACGCTGGGACCAGGCGGCTGCTGACAAAAAGAGCAAGCTAACCACCACGTATGTCATGGGAAAGCGCATAGTGACCTCCGCAATCCGAGCTATCTCCACTCTAGGAAGTGGACTCGGCCAGCCAGAACATCTTCCCTACCTCCTCCCACTCGTTAGGGCAAATGTTCTGGCTGGCCGAGTCCACTCTAGGAAGTGGACTCGGCCAGCCAGAACATTTGCCCTAACGAGTGGGAGGAGGTAGGGAAGATGACCACTCGCGGCTGTTGGCGCAATGCTGTGCCGCGCCGTTCGGAATGTCAATGAAAAAGAGACAGGCCCGGCCAAACAAAATGTTGCGCAATGTTGTGCACACCTAAAAACAGGCGGCCCGCCCCCGCTGCAGGCGAAAACCTAGGCGGGGCTTTGCCCCGCCCTGCACGGGGCAAAGCCCCGTGCCCACACGTCTCGCAGGCGAACTGCGGTCGCCCGCAGCGGCGAGGGCAGGATGCCCTCGCGACAGCCGGCAAGATGCCGGCGCTACTTCTCCAGGCCTGAAGGCTTGCTCCACCTCACTCGCGGGCGAGGGCGCCCGCGTCACAAAGGTGGGCCAGGGTTCTAGGCCCTTCGTAATGGTGCTAAGTCGAACGCTGTTACCAACGGCTCCTCCCACCCTCTTGCCGGTTTGACCGCAACTTGCCGCTCTCTTATATTCAAAGGAGTGGCGAGGTTATGTGAGTCCGACCGAAACCAAAGATAACTGCAAGCGCGAGCTGCAGGTGGAAGTGCCCGCCGAGGTGGTGGCGCGCGAAACCGAAAGTCTGATCCAGCGTTACCAGAAACTGGCGCGCCTCCCGGGATTCCGCCGCGGACATGTGCCCAGCACCCTAATCCGCCAGCGTTTCGCCGAGGACATCAAGACCGACATCGTAGAGAATCTGGTCCCCCGGTACTTCCGTGAGGAAGCGGAGAAGCAGGGCCTGCATCCGGTCTCCCAGCCGCGCATCACCGACCTGCACATCCATGAGGGCGAGCCGCTGCGCTTCAAGGCCAGTTTCGAGGTGCTGCCCGAGATCGAGGTCACCGGTTACAAGGAATTGCGGGTGGAAAAGGCCGACGCCAGCGTTTCCGAGCAGGAAGTGGAAGACGCGTTCAAGAACCTGCAGGAGCAGCATGCCAGCTACACGCCGGTGGAAGGGCGGGCGCTGGCCGACGGGGACTTTGCCCAAGTCTCGTTTAATGGCGTACCCAAGGAGCCCGGCTCCAAGCCGGTGAACGTGGATGAGGTTATGGTGGAGATCGGCGGGGCCAACACCATGGCCGAGTTCAACGAAAATCTGCGCGGCGCCTCAGCCGGCGAAGAGCGCACCTTCGACGTCACCTACCCTAAGGACTTCAACGAAGAGCGCCTGGCAGGTAAGACTTTTACCTATACGGTGAAAGTTCACGGGATCAAGCAAAAGCACTTGCCTGAGCGCAACGACGAGTTTGCCAAGCAGGTGGGAGAATTTGCCAGCCTGGAAGAGCTGACCAAGAGGGTTCGTGAGCACCTGGAAGAAGACAAAAAGCGGACCGCGGAGCGCGAGGGCAAGGAAAAGCTGCTGGACCAACTGGTGCAGCGGCACGATTTTGAAGTCCCGGAAGCCATGGTGGAGCGGCAGGTGGATGTGCGGCTGGACCGCGGCCTGCGGGCGCTGGTGGCTCAGGGGATGCGTCCCGAGCAGGTGAAGAAAATGGATTTTGACCGCCTGCGGGCGGGGCAGCGACAGAGCGCGCTGCAGGAGGTAAAGGCTTCGTTGCTGCTGGAGAAAATCGCCAACGCTGAAAACATCCAGGTGGATGAGCAGGAGGTGGAGAAAGAGGTGGAAGCCATCGCCCATCAGGCTAAACAACCGGTGGAATCAGTGCGCACTCGTTTGACACGCGATGGAGCCCTCGATAGAATCCGAAATAGACTCCGCAGCGAAAAGACCCTCGATTTTCTCTATAATCAGTCTGCCTGAAAGGCAGGCTTTTTTCGATTCTCCCCCCAACAGAACCAGGCGTGGTTGGGAGGAGTGTGGCAGGCAGGTGAATGTGAAAGACCCACAGATGATGTTAGTACCAATGGTGATTGAACAAACGGGACGTGGCGAACGGGCTTACGACATCTATTCTCG
>DASSQB010000651.1:0-2074 GCA_035702725.1 Terriglobales bacterium
GCGATGGTCACATCCGGCGTGGCCAGCTTTTCCACGTAGCGCTGCTCGGGCGCCAGGTAGGCGATGGGCGTTGCGTCGCCTTTCTCGCGCAGCAACTCCTGGCAGCGCCGGCAAATCGGTGCGTAGGGATTGTCGTGAATTTCGCAGCCGGCAACATAGGGCAACTGCGGGTCCAGCAGCGTAGCCAGCGCGCGCAGGATGCGGCTCTTGGCTTGGCCGCGCAGACCCAGCAGTATGAAGTTGTGCCGGGAGAGAATGGCGTTAACGATCTGCGGCACCACCGTATCGTCGTAGCCCACGATGCCGGGAAACAGCGGCCCTTCCTGCGGCAACCGGGAGACCAGGTTATCCCGCATTTCATCCTTAACGCGCCGCGTGCTGAGCCGTTCTGCGGAAAAGGCGCTGTGGCGTAGTTCGCCTAGAGTGCGCGGCAGATTCATGAAGAGAGACCCCCACGGAAGAACAACATTGACCCGATTATACCCTTAACCGGCGTGGCCATTGCCGCCAGCTTTTTGACGGGCTTTGACCGCGCGGCGCAAATTGGGCAGGATGGCCTCGTAATATTCGATAAGGCCAATGACGCGTTCGGATTCCGAGCGCAGCCCCAGCAGAGTTTGCTTGAAGTCGAGGTCGAGGGGCAGGGTGCCGGCCAGGTGGAAGGAGAGTTGCGGGTCCTCGGGATCGGGCGGCCCAGCCTCGGCAGCCAGCAGTTCCATGATCTGGGCGTGCAACTTCACGGCCCGCTGTACGTCAACCGATTTCTTCGGCCCAGCATCATCTTCGAAGTAGACCACCTCGCCCTGCAGAAACGAGCGTTCGTGGTTGACGTTGCGAATCTGGAAGCGGCGGCGACCTTCGCTCACAATGTCCAGGCGGCCGTCCTCGTACTTTTTGGTGACGGCCACAATTTCCGCGGTGCAGCCGATTTCAGCCAGCGCGTTTTCCTTGGCCCGCACCACGCCAAACATCAGCTTGCGCTCCAGGCACTCGCCAATCATCTCCTTATAGCGGGGCTCGAAGACGTGCAGGGGCAGCGGCGTGTCCGGGAATAAGACCACGTCCAGAGGGAACAGGGGCAGCAGGGGACTCTCCAAAACTCCTCCACCTCCCCGCGGCCAGCCAGGGGAGGCATTTCCGATTTTACTCCGCGGACTTGACTTCCCCACTGGCTCCGGAATACAAGCAGCGCATGGCCTCCGCAAAAGATGTGGACATCACGGGACGGGTGGTGGTTGTCACCGGTGCCTCCATGGGGATTGGCGAAGCCCTGGCGCGTCTTTTTGCCGCACGCGGCTGCAACGTGGTGTTGAGCTCGCGCGACGCCGCCCGCGCCGAAGCCGCCCGCCAGCGCATTGGCCTCAGCGAGCGCACGCTGGCCCTTTCCTGCGACGTCCGCAACCGTGAAGAAATTGACAAGGTGGTCAGCCTCACCCTGCACCACTTCGGGCGCATTGACGTGTGGATCAATAACGCCGGTTATGGGATGAGGGATTCGGTAGAAATGATGGATATGGCGGAGTGCCGCTCGCTGTTCGACACCAACCTGTTCGGCGCAATCCACGGCATGCAGGCGATTATCCCGGTGATGAAGCAGCAGGGCTCGGGAACCATCATTAACATTTCCAGCGTGGCGGGACACATTCCCTTGCCCTACTCGGCGGCTTACAGCGCCAGCAAGTTCGCCATGAACGCTATTGGCAAGGCAGCCCGGGGAGAGTTGCGGGGCACGGGGGTGCACGTGCTCACCGTGTGCCCGGGATTTGTGAAGACCAACTTCCAGGCGAACCGCGTGCCCGGCAGGTCAGGGATGGAGTTGCGGCAACCGGCGCGCATCGGCATTACTGCTGACCGCGTGGCCCGGGCAACGCTGCGCGCCTATTTGAAAGGCAAACGCGAAATCGTGGTGCCCTGGACCAATCACATTTACGTGAAGTTCTACCAGCTTTTCCCCCGTCTGGTGGAGGACAGCATGGCGCGCATGGCCAAGCCGGTAAAAAAGCAGACGACGGGACGAGCGGGGCAAGGCGATAACTTTTCAAGCTGCTGAACTGTCGCGGGGTGCCCCACTCAA
>DASSQB010000652.1:0-6404 GCA_035702725.1 Terriglobales bacterium
CAGCGCGCCATCACTCCCGGGCAGGCGGCTGTCTTCTACGATGGCGATTTAGTGGTGGGTGGCGGCTGGATTGCCTAAAGCTGTCTGGCCTTACGTACCTCGCTGCCCCTGGTGAGCCAGGCAGCCAGTCAGCTCAAATAAACATTTCGTCCTGTGGCTCGCCCATGCCGTTGCGGCGCCGCCTGTTTCGTGCCCGGAACAGAGCTCCCAGTCCCACGGAAACTCCCTGCATGATGCCGGTGAGTTGCCGCACAGGAGAAACCACGGTGTGCTGCAGGGTTTCTGTGGTGTCTTCCACGCGGTCGAGGGTGCGGGTAACCAACTCGTCGGCGCGGATCACCTGCAGGCGGGTGCGGTCAATGATGTCGTTCATCGTGTGATCCAGGCGCTCTACCTGGCCGCGCACCAGGGACGTGGTGGTGTGCACGTCGCTGACAATCGCTTCGAGCCTGGGTGCGGAGGTGGTAATCAGCGACTGCGCCGCCTCCACCGCTGGCAACGCGCGCGTGCGCATTTCCGTGGTCAGTGCATCCACCTTGCTGCTCGTCTTGCGCAGGGAAAGAAAGATACCCAGCAGCACGAGCGCCTGCAGCGCAATCGCTGCAGCCGTCAGGGCAATAAAAACGTTAATGTGTTCCATACTGATCCGCCGCGTGAGGCCGAAGCTCAGCTCTTGGGCGTAGTGCCTTCCGTAGTTGCCTCACGATAAGCCTGCCGCCCGGCTTCGAAAGCTGAGCGGAACTGATCCTTCTGCTGGCCCACAACATCCTTGCCACGCTCCACCCAGTCGCCAGCCTGCTCCCGCACCTGGCGGGCCCGCGTCTTCACAAAGTCGCGGCCTTCTTCCGCTTTGTCGAGTATGGCTTCCCGCGTTTCCGCCCCCGAGCGCGGTGCGTACAACACTCCTACCAGTGCGCCAATTCCCAGTCCTGCCAGAAACCACATGAATCCATTGCCGCCGTCTTCCGCCATAAAAACCTCCTGCATTTGAGGATTGCCGGCGAGCCCCGAGAAGCCCGCAAATCCTTTTAACCCATACGGATGGTAGCACCCGCTGGGCGGGGAACACAAACCCTTGCCAACGAAATGATTACCGCGGTTTCAGCATCACCTTCTGTCTTTAATGTAGCTTTAAGTAGTTGTCATGCCATGCACTTACAAGCAACAAGAATGGTAATGCTTTATGGTTTTTGCGTGGGCCGCAGGAACACCTCGCTGGCAAACGACTGCGGCGCCTGGGTCACTATCATCGCCACCACGTGCGCCACGTCCTCCGGCTGCAGCATCTTCTTAGGATCTTTTCCGGTGTGTGGTCCCAATTCGGTTTGTACCGAACCCGGACAGATCACCGACACGCGAATGTGATGGTTGCGCAATTCTTCCGCAATGGAGTAACTGAGCCCGTTCAGACCCCATTTTGACGCGGCATAAGCCGCTCCGTTGGGCAGGGGATTCTTGCCCGCGCCAGAGGAGATGTTGATGATGTCCCCCTTGCCAGTGCGGATCATCAACGGCACGAAGCAGCGAATCATGTAGTACACGCCGCGCAGGTTGGTGTGCAGGGTGCGGTCCCACTCCACCGGCGCCAATTCATGCAGAGGAGTGGCGAAGCCACCTACGCCGGCATTGTTCACCAGGATGTCTGCCCGGCCGAAGGTCTGCTCCACGCGCGCCGCCAGTTTCTCCACCGACGCCAGGTTGGTGACATCGCATTCCATCGGTTCGCATTGGTAGCCTGCCGCTCGAATGTGCTGCGCCGTGTTTTCCAGCGTGCTTGGACTTCGGCCGCAGATCACCGTTGTGGCACCCAGTTCGGCCAACTTAGCGGCAATGGCGGCGCCAATTCCGCGCCCGCCGCCAGTCACGATTCCCACCTGGCCCGAAAGAGGTCTGTTCTCGTGCATGTGTTTCGTTCCTTTCTCGCCGGTTGAACATCCAATATAGCTGCGTCGGAGACAGGAGAGGGCTCTAGTCAACACCTACTCTGGCGTCGTCCGGGAGCACAATGGAACAAAATCTGCAAAACACAATAGCGCTGCTTTCCCGCACTCCTACAGCTTTAGATGCGCTTTTGCGGGATCTGCCAGAGGACTGGATCTTCTGCAATGAAGGTGACAAGACCTGGAACGCCTTCGAAGTGGTTGGGCACCTGATTCACGGCGAACGTACCGATTGGATGCCGCGGGCGCGGATGGTGCTCGAATTTGGCGAGAACAAGACCTTTGTGCCCTTTGACCGCTGGGCGCAAGCAAGGGAGAGCCAGGGCAAGTCGCTGCCGCAGCTATTGGATGAATTTGCCCGCTTGCGGGCAGAAAATCTGGGCGAGCTGCGCGCCATGAATCTGCGGCCCGAGGACTTCGAACGCCGTGGACGGCATCCCGCCCTGGGCGTTGTCACTCTCTCACAGTTACTTGCGGCATGGGCGGCCCACGACCTGACTCATCTCCACCAACTTTCAAGACTCATGGCATACCAGTACCGCGAGGCCGTGGGACCGTGGAGCGCCTATTTAGGGGTGCTGCAGTGCAACGGGCACAGTTCTTAGCGCGCCTTAAATATGCGCAGATGGATTCAGTGAGCTGTGGTGAGTCAGGACTGCTCATGCGCGTTGCTGGCGACGCATCCGCAAAACGTGCTCCAGGGTGTTTAGCAGGCTGATAGGATGTTGTCCCTTGCCCAGTACGGCATCCGCAACGGTGCCCGTTTCATCCGGTAGACCCCACTGTACCGAGAACATAATGATCGGCACATCGGGCTTGATCAGGCGCATGGCCGTGGCCACCAGGCCACCATCAAGATCGGGCAGATAGTAGTCCAGCACCACTGCGTCTACCGGGCGGCAGCTGAACAGCTCCAATCCCTCGCGCGCGCTAGCGGCCGTTAATACCGAATAGCCAACTCTCTCCAGCAGCATTTGGCGGATCATAAGCCCATGCTGCTCGTCGTCTACGCACAGGATAGTATTCCCCATAAGCTTTCTGATGTTTCGGTCGCAACCAGGTTCAGGCTGGTCGGGTGTGAAGGGCGCGCAAAATAGCGACAGTCTATGACGAATCCCGCAACTTGCAAGTAAATTTCTGGTAAAGAAGTGCAATGCACTTGCCCGCCCGGATTGGGAAACGTGGTGGGTCAAAGTGACCCAGCGAGGAATTCTTTTGCCGCGGAATGTCAGTTAAGATGAGTCAACCCTTGAAGTTGGCGATCACCCCAAGGATCCAGGCATGACCGTCGGCAGCCAAACCGGGTCGCCGCGTCTGGCCGTAGTGCGGCCCGCGCCCGGTGCATCTCCTCCAGCTTCGTCTCCGTGGTGGTTCCGGGCGGTTATGCCTTCCATCACGGATGTGATATTTCTTCTGCTGCTACTGTCACTCGCCTACGGCGGCCTGCAACAGCGGTTACTGGGCGACGCCGGCACCGGCTGGCACATTCGCAACGGCCAGCAGATACTCGCCACGCACGCCATCCCACGCGTGGACTCCTTCTCCTACACCATGCCCGGGCGCCCCTGGTTTGCCTGGGAATGGCTGTACGACCTGGGAGTGGGTCTGCTCGGCAGCCGCATGGGGCTGAATGGTGTTGTGTTTCTCAGCGCCCTGTTGATAGCCGGCGTATTTGCCGGCTTGTTCCGTAAGGCGGTAATACGCACCCGTTATCCTCTTTTGGCGGCTTTCCTGGTGGTTCTGGCCATCTTTGCTTCCAGCATTCATTTCCTCGCCCGGCCTCACCTGTTCACCTGGGCGTTTACCCTGATCTTCTGGGACATCCTGGAGACCGCAACAACGACCGGTTCCGCCAGGCGGCTTTACTGTCTTCCCGCCCTCATGTTGCTGTGGGTGAACATCCACGGCGGCTTTCTGGTGGGCCTGGCGCTGATTGGCTTGTATTTCCTGGGCGCCGTCTGGGAAACCTTAATCGCGCAGGCTCCGGAGGAGCGGATTGGGGCGAAAAGCATGGCCCGCCGCCTGGGAACGACGGGTGTCCTGGCCTTTATTGCCACCTTCATCAATCCCTACGGTTACAAGCTCTGGCTGCACATTTACGGCTACCTGGGCAGCCGCTTCTACATGAACAACATCCAGGAATTTCTCTCCCCCAATTTTCATGGTGCGGCGGAGAAATTCTTTGCCGCTCTGCTCTTGCTCAGCCTGCTCGGCCTGGCGGTAAACCGCCTCCGCCTGCGTGCCAGCCAGTTGCTGGTTATTCTGTTCAGCGTGTATTTCGGACTCTACGCCGCCAGGAACATTCCGATTGCCTCTATCCTTTTGGTGCTGACCGCCACACCGCTGCTGGCCGGGTCAGTGGAGTGGGGAAGCGCTGCTGACGAGCTCGCGCCCGGCGCCCGCGACCTGTTCCTGCGCTGGAAGAATTTTGCCGCCCGCACCGCTGCCACCGAGCTGGGCCTGCGCGGGCACATCCTGCCGCTGGCTGCGGTTCTGATCACGTTTGTGATCTGTCTGAACGGTGGCCGGTTGGGCGCGCGGACCCAAATGAGCGCCCACTTCGACGGCAAGCGTTTTCCTGTTGAGGCCGCCAACTTCCTCGCTGCCCAGGGCATTCACTCGCAGGTTTTCAATCCGGACTATTGGGGCGGCTATCTCATTTACCGCCTGGGGCCAAACTACAAGGTTTTCATGGACGACCGCCATGACTTCTACGGCGAGTCATTTGTCCGCGACTACATCAACGTCCAACACCTCCAGCCCGGCTGGCAGGAAGTGTTGGAGAAAAACAAGGTGAATTGGGTGCTGGTTCCCCCCGATTGGACGCTGGCCAACGGTCTCAAAGAGCTGCCGCAGTGGCGCGTGCTATATGACGACCACCACGCCATCCTCTTCGGCCGCATCTCGCCTGTTCCTTAAGTCGTGTTCACCACGGAGACACAGAGGCACCGAGAAAATTGCGATTGATCATTTTCTATTGAAGACTGATTTCACTTCCCAAGAAGTCAGTTGAAGCGGGTTACTTTCCAGAGGGCGGCGACACAGGCAGCCAGGAGCACCAGGCACAAGGCCAGCAGCACGATAGCGGAAGTCGAATCGAGCGCGATGGAGGGCCAATGGGCGCGCGCGCCGGTCCACACGAAGGCGCCGGTGGCGGCAGCGACCAGCAGCCAGTCCAGCCAGGTGCGGCGCTGTTGCGGCGAGTTGGCGCGGCCTTCCATCCCTGAGCGCACAAATTCGATGTCAATGCCATAGCGCCGGTGCTCGCGCTCGGCCGCTTCCACCCACTTCAGGTATTCCGAAGTGTCGGCGATGGAAAAGGAAATCGCGGCCAGGCCCAGCGCCATCAGCAGCGAACCCCAGACGGCGCCGGCCACCGCGCCGTGCTGCCAGCCGCGAAATTCGCCAAAGGCCACCGCTCCCCACAGCAATCCCCAGAGCTGATTGGAGTTGGAGATGGGAATGCCCCGGCTGACGCCGACGTACTTAACCGCGTACTGCTGGAAGATGTCGCCGATGACCCACACGAAGCCCGCGGCCAGCAGCCAGAAGAGCAGGTCCTCGGCGCCGGCGACCTGGCGGAACAAGCTGCGAGGGCCGCCCATGTAAGCGAGAGCGAGGGCGGTCATCATGCCCAGCTCGCCGATGGTGAAAAAAGAAACGAAGGACAGGGGATTCATGCCCGAGAGATAGGCTTTGCGGTAGGGGATGTACATGGTTCCCCAGAGCACGCCGGCGCCCAGGGCGGCGGCGATGCCGCGGATGGCAACGTGGGAGGCGAGCTGGCTGGAAGAGGCGCGCGCCAGCAGCATGCCGCCCAGAAACATGATCAAGGCGCCGCCGCAAACGGCGCTCCAGCGCCGCCAGCCGGCATGGTGCAATTCGCGGAAGAAGAGAACGCCCCATGCTATGCCGATGAGGGCGTTAGTGTTCCATAATGGAAACGCAACGCTCAGGCCCAGGTCGCGGATGGCAAATATGGTGAGCGTGTTGGCCACCGACCACAGGCAGCCAGCGATGATGGCCCAGATGACCAAGTGCGGGGCTTCCACGATATCGGCGCGAATACCGGAGGTGCCGCGCACGATGGCGGGCAGGCTCCAGCGGCCCAGGAAAACGCCGGCGACCATGAGGAAGGAAATCAGCACCGGCGAGATGCCGGTAGTGACCAACTTGGTAGGAACTTCGGCTGCGCCCAGCCAGGCGCCTGCGGCAATGCCACACAACACGCCTACGCGCTGCAGGGCGCGCACGCGCTCGGGCGCCAGCAGCGCCGCGTCGGCGGCGCCGGGAGCCGGCGCGGGTGAGCTCAGCTGACCCATCGCAGAAGCAGAAGCCCGCCCACCAGCACCAGGGTCGGCACCCAGAAATGCACATCTCCGCTGACGGAGGACACCCAGTTGATGGACTGTGTTCCGGGTTGCTCTATCGCTTCTTCGTTTTCCATGGTCGTGAGCGCAGCTA
>DASSQB010000653.1:0-2402 GCA_035702725.1 Terriglobales bacterium
GGAGACCGGCCAGGCCGAGCGCAGCTTCGCACAATTGCTGACCACGGCGGGGCTGGCCAGCATTCACTTCTCCAACAAGGTAACCGTAGATGATTTCGCGCGCCTGGTGCGCGCCTTCGCCGTAGGGGGTTCCAAGGCCCAAGATGTCGTCAGGCAGATCAAAGAAACGTTCGGGGATAGCAAACACAGCAGCATCCGGATTAACGAGGTGAAGTTCGTGGCTGCCGACCCGGCCACCAGCGACGTCACCGTGGCGGCGCAAATTGCCGCGCAGAGCCTGGGCCCCGAATTCAAGGATTGGCTGAATGATCCGCAGAAACTGCTGCAATTGATTGCTGCCGCGGAGGGCGCCCACACCGGCAGCGTGCCCGGCGGCGCGCCCATTGGCAGCGTGCCGAACGTCAGGGTCGGAGGCGGGGGTGGTGGCGGCGGGACTGGAAGTGGAGCTGGCAGTGGTGATGGTTCCGGCGGCGGTGGCGGCGGTGTGGGCTCCGGCGGCGGGGGTGGTGGCGGTCAAGGTGGCGGCGATGGCTCCGGCGGCGGGGGCGGCGGCTGGTCGGGCGGCGTTGTGCCCCTCCAGGAAGAGGAAGTCATTCAGGCGATCCGCCTGCTCACTCGCTTTGGCGAGGCTACGACCGATCCCAGCGTCAAGCCGGAACTTCTGCAGAAAGAACTCAGCAGCGTCGATGCCAACACTAAGGTCAATCTTCAGCAGCTGCTGGAATCCCTGGCCTCCAACGTCCCCGGGCCCGAGAATGACACCCCGCTATTGATGAAAGCGGCCGAGCACATGGCCATCCGCTTCGCCCTGGAACGCTTCCAGAAAGGCGAAGTCAAGGTCAATGCAGTGCACCAGATGCTGGAGCACATGAGCAGGCAGATGGACACCCTGCGCCAGATCCTGAAAATCCAGGAAGACAAGATGAGCAAGGCCGGGATCCTGGTGGAGTCCCATGCCGACATTTTGGATCGCATGTTCTGGGCCGAGGTGCCGGAGGCCGGCAAGAAGAGCGTGTTGCTGTCGAACGAAGCGCCCTGCGTCCCACCCCGCAATGTGCGCCAGTTCATCGAGGTGCTGCTGGAGCGCGGCGACAAGGAAACCGCGTGCGCCATCCTGCGGAATTACTTCGGTTGCCTGGACGCACCCGACGGCGAAGTCCGCCGTAAGACGGCGACTGGCATCAGCCAGTTGGCCGATCTCTTCGCGGCTTCCGGGAGCGATCTGATCGCGGCGACAGTCCGCCGGGTAAGCGAGTGCCTGGCTAAAGAAGGGGATCCCGAGCTGCAGAGCCTGCTCAGTGCAGCCTTCGTTCGGCTGAGCGCGGAAGCCAGTAGCCACAAGCAGTACGCGGCATTGAGCGAAGTCTGCGATGGCATGGAGTTGGTAGCCAAGCAGCGGCCCGTTCTGGCCAACGAACTGCGGCCCCGCATCGGCGTGGAAAACCGGCTTCCCGAGTTCATTGAACAGGCCTTGCGTATGCCACAGGTGCCTGCGGATTTGCTACAGGTCTTGCGCCGCACTTCGCAGGCGGCAGTGGAACATCTCGCGGAGCGATTCTTCCGCTGTATGCGGCGTGATGAATGTGACCGCATGGTCGAGGTAGTACGCGATCTGGACGCCGCCGGCTTGCTCCATCTCCGCGAAATGCTGCGCACCGGCCAGCCCCGGCATGCGGTCGCGGCCGTCGGCCTGATGAGCCGGCTGGATGTGCCTGGCATGTTGGAGTTGCTAGCCGTCCGGTTGCCGGAGTGGAACCGCTTCTATCATGACTTGGTGGTGCGCCAGGTCGCATACGGCGCGGCCCACGACCGCGGCCGTTCGTTGCTGGAGCTTCTGGAACTGCTCGATTCCCTGGTGCTGCCACAGGCCATCGATGAGATCGGCATGAGCGGCGACCGGACCGCGGTGCCGCCTCTGGTCGTCATGGCCGAAGCCGGTGAAGCTCAGGGACGATCGCCCCTGGTGCAACTCAAGGCAGTCGAATCCCTCGGCCGTTTACGCGAACAGGAATCCATTCCCGTACTGCGCAATCTTCTCGAAGCCAAGAAAATGTGGAAGTGGGCCCATCACCGCGAATTGCGCATTGCCGCGGCCCAGGCGCTGGCCAAGATTGATCCCCGCTACGGCAGCCAAGTGCTGGCCGACAGCGGTTTGGAGCCAGCCGAACTGGCGGTCGCCCCGCTGGACGCAGCGCCCGCCTGTCCCTGGGTGCGGCAGCGGCGCTATGAGCGCATTGTCCTGCCACGCACGCTTTCCGCCACCATTAGCAGTTCATGGGGAAAATCGGGTCTCCTGATTCGTGAACTGAGTCTCGGGGGCGGCATGGGGACCAAGGAAGACAACCTCCGCGTCGGCTCGGAAGCCAACCTGCAGATCTCCGTGGGCGTACGCCACATCCGCG
>DASSQB010000654.1:0-3049 GCA_035702725.1 Terriglobales bacterium
GGCGAAATGGGAACGGCGAGAAGTTCGAGCCTGTGCCGCTGCCCAAGCTAGATTGGGCGAAAGCCTGGGGCGTGGCGGCGCTCGACTACGACAACGATGGCTGGATTGACCTGGCGGCCGTGGGCGAAACCAAAGATGGGCGTGGCGAGGTGCGCCTTTTCCGCAATGAGGGACCAAAGGGATTCCGCGATGTAACGGCCGAAGTCGGCCTCGACAAGGTCCAGGTGAAGAACCCGCGAGCGCTGGTCACGGGAGACTTCTGGGGAGATGGCTCGACCGACCTCCTCATCACGCAGAACAACGGCCCGCTGGTGCTGCTGCGCAACGAGGGCGGCAATCGCAATCACTGGCTGCGCATCGCGCTGAAGGGCCTGAACGACAACAAGAGCGCTATTGGCACCAAAGTGGAGATTTTTGCCGGCACGCTGCACCAGAAGTTTGAAGTGCAGGGCGGCTCGGGTTACCTGGGGCAGAATTCGCCGGAAATCATCGCCGGGCTGGGGGCGGAATCCAGCGCCGACGTGGTGCGCATGACCTGGCCCACGGGCGTGGTGCAGGACGAAGTGCAGATCGCGGCCAACCAGCAGAAGAACATTCTGGAAATTGACCGCCGGGGCAGCTCCTGTCCCGCGCTGTTTGCCTGGAATGGGTCGCGCTACGACTTTGTTGCCGACATGATCGGCGCCGGCGTGGTCGGCCACTGGGTCGCGCCGCGCGAGCGCAACATTCCGCGCCCCACCGAGTATGTGAAGGTAGACGGCGACCGCGTACGCCCGCGCGATGGCAAGCTCAGCTTCCGCTTCATGGAGCCGATGGAGGAGGTGGTTTACCTCGATCAGGCGCGCCTGCTGGCGATTGACCATCCGGCGAGCATGGAGGTTTATCCCAACGAGGGCTTCCTCAGCAATCCGCCGTATCTACCGTTCAAGGTAATTGCCAGCCGCGATGCGCAGCCGCCCGCGGGCGCCTGGGACGGCCACGGACGAAATGTGTTGCCGGAGTTGCCGGCGCAGGACCACCACTATGTAACCGGCTTCAAGCTGCTGCCGTTCATGGGCTTTGCCGAGCGGCACACCCTGGAGCTGGATTTGGGCAAGCCCTATCGCGGCGGACCGCTGCGATTACTGGCCACCGGTTACATTGATTACTTCAGCGCCAACGGCATGTATGCCGCTCACCAGTCGGGCATTCGCCCGGTCGCCCCGTATGTGGAGGCGCTGACCCCGAGCGGGAGTTGGGTGCGCGTGCTCGACGATATGGGCTTTCCGGCGGGGCTGCCGCGCACCATGGTGGCTGACCTGAGCGGGCGCTTGCCGGTGGGCACGCGGCGTATCCGCATCACCACCAACCTGCAGATTTACTGGGACCAGATGCTGTTCGACCGCACGGATGACAGCAGCGTTCCAACGCGCATCACGCCGGTGCCGCTGGCCGGCGCGAAACTCGACTATCACGGCTATCCGCGTCAGGTGGCGCAGAGCCTGCCCGGCGACATCAAGTTTGTTTATGACGACGTCAGCCCCACCGGGCCCTACGCCCACGAGGCGGGAAACTACACGCGCTATGGTGACGTGCTGCCGCTGCTCATCCAGGCCGACGACCGCTTTGCCGTCTTCGGCTCGGGAGAAGAAGTAGCGCTCGATTTTGACGCTCGCCGCCTGCCCACGCTGCCGGCCGGGTGGAAACGCGATTATTTCTTCATGGCCGATGGCTACGAGAAAGACATGGATTTCTACGCTGCTGATGCCAACACCGTCGCCCCACTGCCTTTCCATGCCATGGGCGTATATCCCTACGGAGCAGGGAAGGCGTATCCCCTGGATGATGCGCATCTGAAATATCTGCTGCAGTACAACACCCGGCAGCTGAGCGGGGAAGAGCCGAAGTCGTACCGGTTTGAGTTTTCAAAACCCTAACGTGTGGGGACGGGTCTTCGACCCGTCCAGGCGGGGCGAAGCCCCGCCTCCACACATGCAAAGGCGACGCGAGCAGGGGCGCAGGCGAGCTTTGCTCGCCCGGACAGCCGAGGGCGGCTGTCCCCACACAGGAACCTGAAGGCGGGACGCCCTCAGGACAGCCGGCAAGATGCCAGCGCTACGACCCCATTCTCGCGGGCGGGGCGCCCGCGCCACAAACAATGTTTGGGCTAAAATGGCGGCATTCATGCCCGGGAATCCTGCCAGGCTGGCCGCATGGGCTTTCTTCCTGATTTCTGTTCTGGCGGCCGAAGTGTGGGCGCAGCAGCCGGCGCCGCAGAATCATAAAGTCGCGCAGCAGCAAACTCCGGCAGCAATGGGGCCTACTGCCGCGCCGCCGCCGCGGGCAGCAAAAACCCATGCGCGTCCCGGCGCGGGTCCTCCGCCGTAGTTTGTGGACGTCGCGCAAAAGCTCGGGCTGACCGCCTCTCACATTTCGTCGCCGGAAAAGCATTACGTTATCGAGTCCATGAGCGGCGGCATCGGCCTGTTCGACTGCGGTAACGACGGCCGGCTCGACGTCATCATGGCCAACGGCTCCAGCGTGGAGCGCTACCGCAAGGGCGGCGATCCCATGGTCACCCTGTGGCGCCAGGAAGCGGACGGCACATTCAAAGACGTCACCCAGCAGGCAGGCATGACGCGCAAGGGATGGGGCATGGGCGTGGCCGTGGCCGATTTCGATAATGACGGCAACCTTGACGTGTACATCACCGGCTATAGCGGCAACGTGCTTTATCGCAACAAGGGCAACTGCACCTTTGAGGATGTAACGGAAAAAGCGGGCGTGCGCGGCGGCGGCTTCAGCACAGGCGCGGCCTGGGCGGATTACGACCGCGACGGCAACGTGGACCTGTTTGTCTCCCGCTACGTGCACGTGGATATGGACCACCTGCCGCTGCCGGGCAGCGCGCAATTCTGCAAATACAAGGGAATCGAGGTGCAGTGCGGGCCCTGGGGCATGCCGGGGGAAAGCGACCTGCTGTTCCATAATCGCGGCGACGGCACCTTTGAGGAAGTTTCAACCAAAGCGGGCGTCAGCGATCCCAACCATTATTATGGCTTGGGCGTGG
>DASSQB010000655.1:0-5216 GCA_035702725.1 Terriglobales bacterium
TGGGCGGGCGCGAGATTCGTATCAGGGCACGCCTTCAGGCGTGCCGAATCAGGCTCCTACTCACTTGTCATTCTGAGAGAGTGCGAGACGAGCGCAGCGAGACGAGCGCGATCGAAGACCCTATGCATTTGCACCAGCGTACTAACGCCCGCAGGGTTCTCCTGCAACGTCCCTGGTCTTGATTATTTAAGTCACGCTTCGATGCGTCATCCCTTTCCTCTGTCATCCCGAGCGAGGGCGCGTCGAGCTTGCGAGACAAGCCGTAGTCGAGGGACCTTGTGTTTTCGAGAACGGCGCGGCCTTACGCTCCCGCGGTCAGCTTGTGGTGGCGCTGCGGTTCGGCGATGCCGTACTGGCGGATTTTATAGAGTAGAGCCTTATAACTGATTTTGAGCAGGGTGGCCGCCTGTTTGCGGTTCCAGTTGGTCTGCTCCAGGGCACGGGTGATGGCCTCAGCTTCAGCTTCGTCCTTGGCGCTGCGTGCCAGCGACTTCAGCCCGCCGCCGGAATCGGCGCCGTCTCTGCCATTCCCCGCTGCTGCTCCGCCATCGGACTGCGGCTGCAGTTCGTTGATGGCCACGTCCTCGTCGCCCAGAATCAGGAAGCGCTTCACAAAATTGCTCAGCTCGCGCAGGTTGCCGGGCCAGGGGTGATCGAGGCAGCGCTGCAGCAGCTTGGGCGAAAGCGCCATGGGCGGACGCGCGTAATGCTCCGCCATGCGCGACATGAAATGCTTCAGCAGCAGCGGAATTTCTTCCTTGCGCTCGCGCAGCGGCGGCAGCTGCAGGGTGAAGGCGTTCAGCCGATAGTAAAGGTCCTCGCGCAGGCGCTTGGTGGCCAGCGCTTCCGGAATGTTGATGTTGGTGGCGGCCAGGATGCGCACGTCCACTTTCACCACCGAGCGGCTGCCCAGGCGGGAAAACTGCTGGTCCTGCAGCACGTGCAGCAGCTTGGCCTGCAGGAGCGGCGGCATCTCGCCGATTTCGTCCAGCAGAATCGTGCCCTTGTTGCACAGCTCGAATTTGCCCGGCTTGGGATGGGTGGCGCCGGTGAAGGCGCCGGCCTCGTAGCCGAACAGCTCGCTTTCCAGCAGGTCTGCGGGCACAGCCGCGCAGTTCACTTTCAGGAACGTGCGGTGGGCGCGCGGCGAAAGCTTGTGGATCAGCCGCGCCAGCACTTCTTTGCCGGTGCCGCTTTCCCCCAGCAGCAGCACGGGAATGTCCACCCCTGCCACCAGCGCCGCCTGGGCGCGGATCTTCTTCATGGCCGGGCTGGCAGCCACGAAAAACACGTCGTCGCAAAGCTCTTCCACCTCGCCGCCGGCGGGAGTCTGCGCCCGCAGGCACTGCTTGATCACGGCGTCCAGTTCGGCTTTCTGGAAGGGCTTGGTCAGGTAGTCCTGCGCTCCCAGGCGAATGGCCTGTACCACCTTGCGCGTATCGCTTACGCAGGAAAGCATCACCACCTTCAGGCTGGGCTGCATGTGGCGCAGTTGTTCCAGGGTCTGCAAGCCGTCCAAGCCAGGCATCAGCAAGTCCAGCAGCACCAGGTCGGGACTGAGCCCGCGCTGCACCCGCTCCAGCGCGTCGTTGCCGCTGTTAGCCGTCTCCACCTTGTAGGAATCCACTTCCAGCAGGGTGCGGATGTACCGCAACATGCCGGGTTCGTCGTCCACCAGCAAAATGTTCGGCGACGCGCTCATCGTGCTCCTCCCGCGGGAACGCCCGCCGGCCGCAGAGGCAGCAGAAAACAGAATTTGCTGCCCGCTCCCTGTTCGCTTTCCACCCAAATCTTGCCGCCAAAGGCCTGCACCAGACGCCGGGCGATGGCCAGTCCCAGCCCCACGCCTTCGCCCGACGCCCCGGCCTGAGCCAGGCGAAAGAAATCATCGAAGATCTCCTGGTGAAACTCTGCGGCTATCCCCGGGCCCGTGTCGGAGACGCTGACCTTCACGGAGTTGGGAATCTCGCTCTTCAGTTTGCGCCGGTCGTGGGTGGGCGGCGTCAGGTAGTTGGCGCGCCGCTCCCACATGTGCGGTTCGGCATGCAGCCACACCGTGCCGCCCGCAGGCGTGAACTTGGCCGCGTTGTCCAGCAGATTGGAGAGCACGCGCTGTACTTTGGCGTAGTCGAACACAAATGGCGCCAGCTTTTCATTGGCCAGGTAGTACAGGGCCACGCTCTTCTGCTGAAAGCGCGCCAGCCAGAAGCTGCACACTTCCGAGAGGCAGCCGTTCATATCGCCCGTCTCGTACTTCATCTTCAGTTCGCCGGTCTCCAGCACGCTGAAGGTCAGGAAGTCCTGGATGAAATGTTCCAGGCGGGCGCTGCTGGCCTGCATATCCTGCAGGATGGAACGCTGGCGCTCGCTCAGCGGGCCTACTTTTTCGTTCTGCAGCAGTTCGATGTAACCGGAAAGAATGGCCAGGGGGGTCTTTAAGTCGTGGGCGGCAGAGGCCAGGGCGTCGGTGCAGCGGTGGTAGCGCTCCTGCAACTGCATGTAAGCCTGCAGAAGTTCCTGCTGGCTGGTGGAACTGGTTCGGAGTTCGTCCTCGGCGATCGCGCGGCCCTCGCTCGACCTTCCGGCTAGTTCCCCCTTGGTTGTAGACACACTCATCTCCGGCTGGTAGAAGCGCTCGCTTGCAAATCAAGGGGGGAGGGCTACCTAAGAGCTTGTTTTTCTAGGCTCTGTAGAGGAATGCTATGTCAGAGTTCTACCCCTGTCAACCGCCAAAATGCATGCCTTTGGTCACAAAAGAGAAAAAGATTGCGCCTGCACGATATGGGGAGCAAACCCGCTCCCGAGTCGCAGGGGGAGGCGCCTAATTTGCTCCCCTGTCCCAAAACCGGCGTCTGACGCCGCTTCCCCGGCTAAGCCGGGCTGATCAGCGTCCCCGGGCCATGTGGGTGCGTCTAATCAATTGGGGCAGTATGATTTGGCACGTAAGGTGCGGGAAAGAAACCTTTTTAATCCAATAACTAGGGGAAAGCGTGGCCGGCCGGACAGCGGCAAAACAGCGTAGAAACTGGGAAAGATTGCCTCTAGCCATTCCGGTATTTGTTCGTGGCCGCGATGAGAGGGGCAAGGAATTCCTTGAATTTGCCACCGCATTGAACCTGAGCGCGGGGGGAGCTCTGCTGGCTGTTTCCCGCGCTCTGCCGCTCTCCTCCGGGGTTTCACTGGAGGTGCCCAGCGCGCCTCTCTCCGATGTGGCTGATCTGCCGCGGGCTATACGCCGGCTGCAGGCCCGCGTGGTTCATGCCCGCTCCTCCAACCGGCATCAACTGATTGGGTTGAAGTTCACCCGCCCTTTGCTGCCCGCCTCAGGAAGGAAAGTTGCTTCTTCGCTGTGAAAAGCTTTTCCCACTCAACTGCCCCCATTCGCCTTGCTAACGGCCCTTCTCATGGGTCATTTTGAGACGCCGAAAGGGCGCTCTAAACTACTGAAACGCATAGTTTTAGTATGCAGATTTGAGCCTTGCCAGGGGCGGCTTGTACTTTGGTGCTCGGGGTGCACTTACCGGGGTGCCGGGAGCGTTCCCGCTCCGGCGGAGTGAACAGAATGGCTGCAACTTCCGTCAGTTCGTTGACCCAGTCGTTAGGCGAAATTCCCCCGGAGAACGTTGTTTTTGGCCGCACCGAGACCATGCGTGCCCTGCGCGAGCGTCTGCAGAAACTGGCCGGCGCCAACGTACCCGTTTTGATTCAAGGAGAAAGCGGCACCGGGAAGGACATTATCGCCCGCATGATCCATGGGCTGTCGCCCTGGAGGACCGGGCCTTTCGTCAAGGTGAACTGCCCCGCCATCCCCGGCACCCTGCTGGAGAGCGAGCTGTTCGGCTACGAAAAGGGCGCATTTACAGGAGCTTACGGCTCCAAGCCGGGGCGGGTGGAAATGGCCCACCGGGGTACCCTGTTCCTGGACGAGATTTCCGAGCTGGATTCGGCCTTGCAGTCTAAGTTGTTGCAATTGCTGCAGGATGGGCAGTTCTGCCGCATTGGCGCCCAGGAAGACAAGAAAGTGGAAGTGCGGGTGGTTTGCGCCACCAACCGGCAACTGGAGCAGGAAATCGCGAGCGGCACTTTCCGCCAGGACCTGTTCTATCGCATCAACGTGGTGAACCTGCACATGCCGCCGCTGCGCGACCGCGCCTCCGATGTGCCCGAACTGGTGGCTTACTTCCTCGACTACTACAACCGCAAGTACAACTGCCGCGCCCGCGAGCTCTCCGACGAACTGATGGGCATGCTGCAGAAGTATCACTGGCCGGGCAACATCCGCGAATTGGAAAACCTGGTCAAGCGCTACGTGATCCTGGGCACGGAAGAAGCCATCACCAACGACCTGGTCAGCCAGCAGCGCGACGTGTTCAATCCGGAAATTTCCTTTGACGGTCCCATCTCCCTCAAGAAGCTGACCCGCCAGGCGGTGCGCGAGCTGGAGCGCAAGGTCATCCTGAAGGTGCTGCAAGCTAACCACTGGAACCGCAAGCAGTCAGCGCGGGCGCTGAGCATCAGCTACCGGGCGCTGCTCTATAAGATCCGCGATACCGGTCTGCCCTCCAACCGCGGCGCCAAGCTGCCCACTCCCGCCAATGGCGTGAACGGCAACGCGGCAGCTACGGCGGACTAGCTTTTGAGTTTTTTCCTGTGGAGCGGGCCTTTCAGCCCTTTCCGGCCCGCTCCGCCCTCCTCTCATCAGACTGCGAACTGACTACGCCGCCGATTGCACGGCTTTCTTATATGCAGGCGCGAACACCTCCCGGGCAAATTGCGCGAATGTAATTTTGCCGGTGCGTTTTTGCTCGCCTTGGAATTCACCCAGTATTTTTGGGGCAGCCTCTTCCATTTCGACCATCAGTGCTGCCATTTCCGGCGACATTCCTCCCTGGCTCATAGCCGCCTTCAACTTGTCGCCCGGAATGGTGACCACACGGATTGGTTTCCCGATGGCCTCTCCGGCGATGCGAGCCCACTCGTCGAACGAAATCTCCTGCGGGCCCACGATGTCAATAACGTGATGGCCGTCAATCGGCTTCAGCAGAAATTCGGCCGCAATCTCGGCGATGTCCCGCGTGGCAATGAACGGCGCTTTCACCGCTCCCGGGATCGTAGTGTAGATGCTGCCTTGTGCGATGATCGTCGGCAGGAAGAAGAACAGGTTCTCCATGAACTCGTTCGGGCGCAGCGAGACGATGTTCTTTCCGGCAGCGCGG
>DASSQB010000656.1:0-3616 GCA_035702725.1 Terriglobales bacterium
CTGCCTGGTGGAAATTGGCGAGGCGCCGAAAAGCAAGCTGGTAGCCGCCTGCAGCTATCGCGTGGAAGAGGGCATGACGGTGCGCACCAACTCGGTGCGAGTGCAGCGCGCGCGGCGCCTGCTGCTGGAGCTTTACGTTGCCACCTGTCCGCAATCGAAGCGTATCCAGGACCTGGCCTCAGAATACGGCGTTCGCCAGTGCCGCTACGAGCCGGTAGATAGCCAGCCGGGCGCGCCCTGGGATCCCGAACTAAACTGCATCCAGTGCGGCCTGTGCGTGCGCATTTGCGCCGAGCAGATGATGGCCGGAGCCATCGGCTTTGCCGGCCGAGGCAAAAGCCGCCACGTCGCCCGCCCCTTCGGCATGACCAGCGAGCAGTGCCGCCAGTGCGGCGCTTGCCTCTACGCCTGCCCGGTGTGCGAACTGCGCTGCCAGGGCTCGACCGCCGAAACCCTGCTGTGCAACGGCTGCCTCAATTTTTCCCCCGTGTGTTTCCAGAGTTACAACGATGCCATGTGCTTCCTGGAGCCGTGCCATGCCTGCGAGCTAAGCGGGCCATTCCGCCACGATGTGGGCGTGAAGGTCCACTCGCACGCTCAGCTTCGGGAATCTGCGCCATCCACAGGAGAACTGAAATGACCTACACGCGACTGAATTCATCCGCCGCCACGCTTACCAAGAACCGCACCGAGGATTCGGTCAGCCCCTTCAGCGGCATGTGCACCACCTGTGTGGACGGGTGCATCGGCATGTGCGAGATCGGCAAGTCCGCCTACCGCGGCGCCGAGATGATCTACCCGCAGCCCTTCGGCATCATCACCACCGCTTCGCAGAAGGACTACCCGGTGGATTTGTCGCATTTCACCATTCTCGGGCGCGCCACCGGCGCGTGGGGCATGGAGGCGGACTCCAACCGCGCCCTGTTCCCCAACGTGGACCTGGAGGTCAACATCGGCAAAGCCCCGGGCATCCGCTACAAGCTGCCCTTCACGCTGGGTGCGATGGGCTCCACCAATGTGGCCAAGAACAACTGGCCGGGGCTGGCAGCGGGTGCGGCCATTACCGGCACGGTGATCGCCATCGGCGAGAACGTGGTCGGCATGGATATGGAGTCTCGTTTTGAGAACGGAAAGGTGATTTCCAGCACCGACCTGGAGTGGCGCGTGAAGTGTTTCCGCGAGTGGCAACAGGACGGCTATGGCGACGTGGCCGTGCAGGGCAATGTGGAAGACACCATGCTGGGCGTGCAGGAATATGCCATCTCTAAGCTCGGTGTCGAGACGGTGGAACTCAAGTGGGGACAGGGCGCGAAGGACATTGGCGGCGAAGTGAAAATTCGCGACTTGGCCAAGGCGCAGGAACTGCAGAAGCGCGGCTACGTGGTGCTGCCCAATCCTTCCAATCACGTCGTCATCGAGGCTTTCAAGCGCGGCAGCTTCCATGAGTTCGAGCGCCACTCGCGCGTGGGCATGGTGAGCAAGGAATCGTTCCTGGCGCGCGTGGAGCAGCTGCGCAAGGTCGGCGCGAAGCACATTTTCCTGAAAACCGGCGCTTATCGGCCTGCCGACCTGGCGCGGGCGGTGAAGTTTGCCTCGCTGGCCGAACTCGACCTGCTTACGGTGGATGCGGCCGGCGGCGGCACCGGCATGAGCCCGTGGCGCATGATGAACGAGTGGGGCGTGCCCGGAATTGAGTTGCATTCGCTGCTTCGCCAGTACCTGCAGCAACTGGAGAAGCAGGGCGCGCACATCCCCAGCGTGGCGGTGGCCGGCGGCTTCACCTTTGAAGACCAGATCTTCAAGGGCTTCGCCCTGGGCGCTCCTTACGTCAACCTGATTGCCATGGCGCGCGCGCCGCTGGCCGCAGCCATGGTGGCCAAGACCATTGGCAAGTCCATGGAGCAGCAGAGTTTGCCCATTTACATCGAGCGCTTTGGCACCACGGTGGACGAAGTGTTCGTGACCGCGCCCGAGCTGCGGCAGAAATTCGGCGACCGCTTCAACAAGCTGCCCGTGGGCGCCATCGGCTTCTACACCTACTACCAGCGGCTGGCGCAGGGTCTGCGGCAGTTGATGGCGGGGGCGCGCAAATTTGCCGTCAAATACATTGACCGCAGCGACATCGCCGCGCTCACGCCCGAGGCCAGCGCCATCAGCGGCGTGGCCATGGTCAGCGACGTGGACCGGGAAGAAGCGGAAGCGATTTTAGCTGGTTGAAACCAGGAGTCAGGAGTCGGCGGTCAGGAGTCAGCAAGATCTTTGTGGCGCGGGCGCCTCGCCCGCAGGTTGGGGTGTGGAATCCGTCATGTTTCGGTGGCCGACGATGCTATTGAAGCGCCTGGCATTCGTGGTCGTCGTGGCCTTGCTGCTGGCTTCTTGTGCCAAGCCTGTTCCCTACTCTCGTGGCCAGGCTATTCCGCTAGGCAACATAACGGTGACCGTTTCCCATGCCGAATCCATGTCGCCCGACTATGTGGGGGGCCCGGGGTCAGGCATGGCCAAGAAAGGCGAGCAGCTTTTAGTAGTTTACTTTCGTATTTCCCGCATGAGTGTCCAGCTGGAGCGGGCAATATTGCCACTGCGGTCTATGTTTTCATTGATTGACGGCGAAGGCCACAAGTACCGCGGTGTCCCCATGAGCGCGGGATTTTTCAACCAGATGCGAGCATCCCGTTCCATGGAAACCATGGCGGATTTTTACAACTCCGGGTCCCTGGAGACCATGCACGAGGAGTTTCCTACCGATTGGGTATTGTTGTTTGCGGTTCCAGATGACAGCCGCAACTTCAGCCTGCTGGTGAATAATTCACGTCCCCTGAAGGACCAACCGAAGAGAGCGGCGGTGGAACTCGGCCGCTGAACCACCACAGATTTTTGATTTTCCTGACTACTCGTTCCCGGTGGCGAAGCCTGGCGCAGCCGCGCCTTCCGGGGTGGCGATCACCGGAGTGACGGGTTCAATTGCCGCCGGGATTTGCGTCCGCTGGTACCACGCTGTTTCTCCGGCGCGCTGCCACAAGCGCGTGCCCAGCCACAGCAGCATCCAGATTTCCAGCAGCACAAAGGAGAGACCGGTGGCAGCGGAAGGGGCTTTGGTCCAGATCAAGAGAATCACCCCCATCCCGATAAACACTGTCAGGGTGGGCACGAGATAGAGCGGGAAGACGGCGCCGAAATTGCCAAAGGTCATGCCGAACGCGCGCTTCAGGGCGCGCAGCATGCCGCGCTCGCCCACGGCTACGGCATGCACCTGCGCCAGGTCAAACCACAGCCGCAAGCACATGGCGATGAACCAGATGACGATGGCGCCGGCTAAATCCACCCAGAAGCCCAGCTTCTCCGGCGCTGCATTGCTGGAGAGGTCGCCCGACCAGTCCTTGATGGCATTGCCGGCGATGACCACCGGGATAAGCACGATCACAAACATGATCAGCAGCCGCACAAAGCGCCAGAAGTAGGCGCCGCTGGCCTGGAAGAAGTCGGCGGTAGAAATTTTGTAGGGAGAGCGGTAGGCCTCCAGGATTCCGCCGGTCACGAAGAGCATGAAAACGAAGAAGATGAGGGCGAAGGCGCTAATGCTGGGTGTGGCGCTGCCGAAGCCGATTCCCGGCTGCAT
>DASSQB010000657.1:0-3265 GCA_035702725.1 Terriglobales bacterium
GGCTGAGCAGGCCAAGGCCGGAGGCTCGCTCGTCTGGTGCGGCATTTGCCTCGCCCTGACCATGCTGACTCGCTACGACGGCTGGTTCGCCGCCGGCATGTTCTCACTCGTGGTTCTGCTATTGCTGCTGCGCGCGCCGCACCGCGAATCCGAGACCCAGCCGCAGCCCCGCCTTCGCCGCTCCGTGCTCATCTTCGCCGCTCTCGTAATCGTCGTGCCCGCCTTCTGGTTCGCCTACAACGCCGCCATCTACGGCGATCCTCTGGACTTCGTCCGCGGACCCTACTCCGCCCGCGGCATCGAGCAGCGCACCTCCAGGCCCGGCGAAGCCCGCCACCCCGGCTATCACAGCCTCAGCACAGCAGCAATCTACTTCGTGAAATCCGCCGAGCTGAATCAGACCGAAGGGCCCCTGGAAAGGCCGTGGCTTGCCCTGGCCGCGGCCGGCATCGCTCTCCTGCTCGTTTACTACCGCCGCCTCGGCGCCTGGCTGCTGCTGCTGGTTCCGCTGCCGTTCTATGCCTTGTCCATCGCTTACGGCGGCGTTCCCATCTTCATGCCCGTGTGGTGGCCGTTCTCTTTTTACAACGTGCGCTACGGGCTTCAGCTCCTGCCCGCATTCGCCGTCTTCTTTGCCCTCCTCCTCTATTGGGCCTTGCAGCGAATTTCACAGCAACGCTGGCAGATTGCCGCCACGGTGATTGCCTTCGCATTTGTTGGCGCCAGCTACGGCTTTGCCTGGCATGCCCAGCCCATCTGCCTGCAGGAAGCCATCGCCAACGCCCGCACGCGAGTCGCCTTTGAGCGCAGCCTTGCTGAATACCTGCATCTGCTGCCGCCCAACTCCACCTTCCTCATGTATATCGGCGGGCACGTGGGTGCGCTGCAGGATGCCGGGGTCCACCTCAACCGTGTCATCCACGAAGGTAATCACGGCGATCCCAGCATCTGGGGCAAGGAAGGCATGTGGCAGCGCGCGCTCGCCGATCCCGCTAAATACGCCGACTATGCCATCGGCTTCGATGACGACGACGTCACCAGGTCGGCCGAGGCCCACCACTATCCCGCCCTCCTCGTCATTCACACCGTAGGCCAGCCCGCCGCTACCATCTTCGGCACTCACCCTCCCTATCCCGGCATGCCGCCGCTTCCCACCCGCTGATGATCTGTGTGGGGACGGGGCTTTGCCCCGTCCAGGGCGAGCGAAGCTCGCCAAAAGAAATGGAATCTCACATCAAATTTCCTCGCGTCATCCTGAGCGCAGCCGGACGATTCGCTTGCGAATCATCCCGCGGAGTCGAAGGACCTTGCGTTTTTCCGCGAGGTGTGCGCGTCCCCGGTGCGTCTTTGTGGTGCGGGCGCCCTCGCCCGCGACCCGCCTTCCGCAGGAAGGCGTCATGCTGAGGCCCTTTAAGGCCGAAGCATCTCGCGTGTACCACTACGGGCTCGTTATGTCACACCAAATTCCAGCCACCGCCGGCTTTCAAATTACAAATTACCCAATTACAAATGTGATCCCCCGGTTACCTCCTCCGCCACCCTTCGTGCCTCACGCCGCGCCACCATGGTGCTAAAATCCAGCCAACTCTCGCGTCCATGGACGAACTCTACCGCCTCTTCGTTTCCAAGTTGAGCTTCACGCCTGTGGTGGGGCAGACCGTCGTGCGCCTTCTTCTGGCGGCCATCCTCGGCGGAATCATCGGCCTGGAGCGCGAAATTAAGCACAAGCCCGCCGGCCTGCGCACCAACATGTTCATGTGCCTGGGTTCGGCTTTCTTCACCATGCTTTCTTTCGAGCTGGCCAGCGAATACCCCGGCGACCACACCCGCATCGCGGCGCAGATCATTCCCGGCATCGGCTTCATTGGTGCCGGCTCCATCCTGCATTCCCGTGGCTCGGTTGTCGGCCTCACCACTGCTGCCACTATTTTTGTTGTCGCTGCTATTGGCATGGCTGTCGGCGGAGGGCTCTATCTTCCCGCGGTCATGGCCACTCTCATCGCTCTGCTTGCCCTGTACACCCTCGGCCGCATGGAAGCCCACTTCGAGCTCAAGCCGGCGCTGGTGAATTATGAAGTCCTGGGCGAGAACGCCGAGACCGTCATATCCGAACTCAACCGCATTCTGCAGGATGAGCATCTGGGCATGACCTCGGTCCAGATTGCCAAAATTGATGGCCTCTCCCGCGTGCAGTTCGCGGTGGATGCGGCCCGCCAGGAGCAAACCGCCCTGCTCACCCGCCTGCGCCAGTCCACCTTGCTGCGCAGCGTCAACTCCCTGGGGCTGGCTGAGGGCGAATGACTTCTGCCGCCATCCCCTTCGTCAAGGCCAGCGCCTGCGGCAACGATTTCCTGATTGTGGACGGCCTGCACGCCCGGCCCGATCTCGCCGCCATCAGCCGCCGCCTGTGCGACCGCCACCAGGGCATCGGCGCCGATGGCGTGGAGTGGCTCTTTCCCGCTACTGACGCCGATATCCGCGCCCGCCTCTTCAACGCCGATGGCTCGGAAGCGGAAATTTCCGGCAACGGCACCCGCTGTGTCGCTGCCTGGCTGGCCTCGGAGCAGGGAAGAGACAAGTTTGTTATTCGCACCGGCGCCGGAATGAAAGCCTGCACCCTGGTTGGCCGCAACGGCACAGAATTTGAATTTGAAACCGATATGGGCGAGCCCCAGGTGGGCGATGAGTTTTCCATCAAGCTTGCCTTTGGCGAAGTGCGCGGCATTCCCGTTTCTATGGGCAACCCGCACTTCGTTGTTTTTGTGAAAGAATTTGGCCCGGGCTGGCAGGCGGAAGCGGCCGAAATCGGCAAGCACCACGACTTCAAGTATGGCATTAATGTCGAGCTGGTAACGGCCGGCAAGAATAATGATATTCACGCTCGCTTCTTTGAGCGCGGCGTGGGCGAAACGCAGTCGTCGGGCACCGGTTCCTGTGCCGCTGCTGTGGCCTCAATTGCCGCCCAGCGCGCGCAGTCGCCCGTAAAAGTAATCACCCCCGGCGGCCTGCAAACCGTGCGCTGGGAGGAGCGCGTTTTCCTGCGCGGCCCCGCGCGCCTCGTGTGTCGTGGTGATTTTTTTCTGTAGCACCGGCATCTTGCCGGCTGTCGCGAGGGCTTGTCGAGCTTGCGAGATAGTGCTCGAGTCGAGAGCCTGCCCTGAGCTTGCCGAAGGGGAGCTTGTGTTTCGGGAACGGCGCGGAACCCTTTTTCCCGGAAGGGCATTAATTGCGCAGGTATCATAAGCCGCGAAGCGGCGCAGGAATG
>DASSQB010000658.1:0-2239 GCA_035702725.1 Terriglobales bacterium
CTGAGCTACGCGCCTACGCCACGCGTATTTTAGCAGAACGGATTACTCTTAGCAGACTGCGCGTCGAAACACCGGGAAGCAACCCCAGCGCCGCCTGTGCGATCGCTTTGTACCTTGCTACGCTCTGCCTCCGCTGGAACCGGTGGCCAGGTTTGCTCGGATGCACTTCTCCGCCCTGGGGGTCATTGCCCTGTTGGGGATCGTCTGTCTGGCAATAGGAGAGCTGACTGCGCCTCTCGCCGCTCCCAGGCGGCGAGACTTTAGGCTGGAATCTCGGTGCACCTCCCCAAGCAGTTGCAAACTATGCTCAGGACGCAGAAAATCCCTGTGTGGAGCAGATATCAAAGACGGTTATGCGGGCGGACGCCGCTCAGAGGCCTTTTTGCGCCGGGGCCATGGTGCTGGTTGCGCTGGGCGACCCGCGGGAGAAATTCTGGGGCCAGTTGCTGGCCCTGAGTGAAGCCGGCATCAGCCTGCGCGGCATTGATCTGGAATCTTTCGACGACTCCGCCGCCATGATCAAGGCCGGTGAGCCCTTCACCCCCGCCACGGTTTTCTTTCCCATGCACCGCGTAGAGCGCATGGAACTGGACGTACACGCGGGCGGCTTGCCCTCCTTGTGCGAGCGCTTCCGGGTTCAGACTGGGCGCGATCCCGTGCGCCTTTTCGGAAACGCCGCCACTCCGGAGGAACGGGAGTGAAGCTCGGTCAATTTTTCCATCTTCCGAACCAGCTTACCCTGCTGCGCATGATCTTTCTGCCTTTCATCGTGCTCAGCCTGCTGGGCAGGCACAACGAGTGGGCGCTTGGCCTGTTCGTGGCTGCTGGAATCACCGACTTCTTTGATGGCCAACTTGCCCGCCGTCTTCACCAGCAGACCACGCTAGGCCAGTACCTTGACCCAATTGCTGACAAGATGCTTATGAGCACTATGTTCCTGGTGCTTTCCCTATTGCACCGCATCCCCTGGAAGTTCACGGTGGTGGTATTTGGACGTGACATCTCCATCCTGCTGGTGAGTGCAGTGCTTTATGTCACCGCCAATCTGCGCGACTTCCGGCCTTCCATTTTCGGCAAAGCCAATACCACTTCGCAGGTGCTGGCGGTCTTCCTCGTTCTTCTGCTGCCGGTCTACCGAGCAGACTGGATCTACATTGCGCGCTTTATAGCCTTGTGGGCCACCTTCGCCTTTACTATTATTTCCGGCGTCCACTATGCGTTTCTTGGCATCCAGCGGTTGCACGCGGCAGAACAGCAGCACCCCTCTGCCAGGGATCAGGCGAGCCGTTGACCGTCAGCCGTCGACTGATTTCCGCATTTGACCCCCTTTTGCGCGCCCACCTAAAATCAAGTTTCACCTGAATTTGGCACCACTGTGATGCCTTTGCGCCTCTTCAACACGCTTTCCAACAAGATTGAGGAATTTAAACCCCTCGATAATCGTAGTGTGCGCATGTACGCCTGCGGGCCCACGGTTTACGATTACGGCCATATCGGCAACTTCCGCACTTTTGTCGCGGTGGACGTGCTACACCGTTTCCTGCGCCAGGACGGCTACCAGTTGCGCCACGTCATGAACATTACCGACGTGGACGACAAGATCATTCGCAACTCCGCCAAGGCCGGCGTCAGTGTCCGCGACTACACCCGCAAATACGAACAGGCCTTCCTGGAGGACATTGAAACACTCGGCATCGAGCGTCCGGAACTGGTGCGTGCCACCGACCACATTCCCGAGATGGCGCGGTTTATCGCGCAACTGGAAAAAAAGGGTTACGCCTATCGCACCGACGACGGCTCCTATTATTTCCGCATTGCCAAATTCCCAGCCTACGGGAAGCTCTCCAAAAAAGATTTCTCCGGCATCGAGGTGGGCGCGCGCGTAGATGTGGACGAGTACGACAAGGACAATGCCCGCGACTTTGCCCTGTGGAAGGCGCCTAAACCCGGCGAAGCCTTTTGGGAGACGGAAATCGGACCCGGGCGGCCGGGCTGGCACATCGAGTGCTCGGTGATGTCCACCATGCTCTTGGGGCCTACCTTCGACCTGCACGCCGGCGGCGAGGATCTAGTGTTCCCGCACCACGAGAACGAGATTGCGCAGTCGGAGGCGGAGACCGGGCAGCCCTTCGTCCGTTACTGGTTCCATGTGCGTTTCCTGCTGGTTGAAGGCGAGAAGATGTCCAAAAGCCTGGGAAACTTTTATACCCTGCGCGACCTGGTGCTGAAGGGGCACAAG
>DASSQB010000659.1:0-2016 GCA_035702725.1 Terriglobales bacterium
TTTCATTATTCTCATTGGCCGATTCGAGGTGAGTTTTGGCAAGCGCAGTATTGTACCAAGCGGAAGTCCAGCATGGTGCCCACGTTTCTGGCGGCCTTCGCCTCAAGGGGACACCGGGTTGAGTGCTTCCTCCGGAGTTGGCACCAGAAAAAACAGCCCGCGGGTTCAGTAAAACAATTCGTCAATCGCCAACGGTCTTTACCCCGCGGCGTACGCGCCTTTGCCGGCAGCATTGCGCACCAGGTTCAAAAAAGCAACAGCGGTCTGGCTGAGCGGGCGGTGGCGGGAGTGGAAGGCATCAATGCTGCGCTGCTCCGGCTCAGCATCCACGATCTCAACCGCCATCAGCGTGCCGCGGCGCAGTTCACGGGCCACGGCCAGGTGAGGCAGAAAGGCCAACCCCAGCCCGCGCTCTACCATCTTCTTTGCCGTTTCGATCGCCTCCACTTCCAGCACCACGTTGGGCACCAGGCCGGAGCGGCGGAACATTCCCTGGCTGAGCATCCAGTCGCTGGAGTTGCGGTCGTAGAAAATCAGCGGCCAGGTAGCCACCTCCTCCAGTCGGACCCGTCGCGGCAGCTTCGGTTTTTGCACGGTGCGGCGGATGAGCAGCAGCGGGTCCTCCCGCAAGCTTAGGGTTTCCAGTTCCGGGTGATGCAGGGAGCGCGCAATGCCGATTTCGGCTTCCCCGCTCAGCACCAGTTCCAGGACCTCCTTCGAGTGCCCGGAGCGCACCGTCACCATGATCTTCGGGTGTGTTTCCTGGAAGCGCTTGAGCACGTCAGGCAGGAAGTACTGGCAAATGGAGAGGCCGGCTGCGACTTGCAGCGCGCCTCCGGTCAGGGGACGCAGTTCGTGAACCGCCTGCCGTGCCAGGGCGGCGGCACGCAGCAGTTGTTCGGCGTGCGGACGCAAGGCCCGGCCGGCGGGAGAAAGCGCCAGCTCGGGCCCGCCGCGCTCGAATAGAGGAACGCCCAGCGACTGCTCCAGCGCCTTAATGCGGGCGCTTACCGCCGGCTGGGTAACGCGCAACGCTTCTGCGGCACGATGAAAGCCGCCAAACGTGGCCACCGCCAGAAAGGTTTCGACCTGGTCCAGTTCCATGTGCTTACCCGAGGCCCAGCCCAGTATGGCCGCATTATGCGTATTGATAAAGCTTTTTTATCAGCCCGAGGGGAGAGACACCCCGTCCCGATGCATAACCGGGCCTGCGGCCGGAATCGCAGAACGTGAGCGACACACTAACAAGTCGCGGGCGAGGGCGCCCGCGCCACAAGCATCGCCGCCCCGGCCACTGACCTCGGTTACCCGGCTCTGCGCAGCGTCAGCAGCGTGATCTCCGGCGGCACACCCAGGCGCAGCGGCGTGCCGATAGTGCCCAGGCCCCGGCTCACGTACACGGATGCGTAGCGTTTGCGGAAGGCAGACGCCGCGTCTCCTGTCATCGGCTGCTGATAAAGGCCGGCGATGTATTTCGTTATGAAGCGCGCCGGACTGATGCAATGATCCAGAATTTCCACCTGCACCTGCCCGCCGTGGGTGTGCCCGGCCAGCATCAGCTCAATGCCCAGTTCGCGGGAGCGAGGAAAGGCGTTGGGATTATGGGAGAGCAGGATGTTGGGCATATCCTGGCGCACCAGCGCTTCCACGCCTTCCAGCATGGGAGGACTCTGGCTCCGAAACCAGTGCTGCCGCTGGTAATCCACGCCGATCAAATTGAATTTCGCTCGTCGCCAAACGAGTTGTGCGCTTTCCTGGCGCAGCATGGTCATGCCGTGCCGGCGAAAGAGCAACGCAGCATCATCCTCGGTATCGGTATAGATTTCATGATTGCCGTTGCAGCCCCAAACGCCGAGCGGCGCGTGGAGACGCCCGAGTTCGGCCACGCACGCGGCCAGAGGGTCGCCGCGGCCAGTGAGCAGGTCCCCGGTAATCATGATCACGTCGCAGGCTTGCTGTTGCGCTTTGTCTACGATGCGCCGGACCTGCGTGATAGGCATGTAGTTGCTGGCGTGA
>DASSQB010000660.1:0-4993 GCA_035702725.1 Terriglobales bacterium
GATCATTGCGATTGAAGTCCGTGTGGGCACCCGGCCAGTAGGGACTCGGATTTTCCACGCACATGCTGATCATGTGAAATGCGGGTACGGTCGTGCTGCCATCCGCGCTGGGATTCGAGGCATCCGATGGCAAGCCATCCACGTCGGTCCGCAGGCCATTAGCCATGCGGTAATCGTCCAACTTACCGAAATACTCGTCAAACGAGCGGTTCTCCTGCAGCATGAAAATGATGTGCTTGATAGACTGCAGGGAAGCGCTGAAGGTAGCGGTAACCGAGGCTGCGGAATTTAGGCTCAGAGTGCAGCTTCCCGTGCCCGAACAAGCGCCGCTCCAGCCCGCAAACACCGAACCATTGTCACTGCTCGGGGTGGCGGACAAGCTCACGCTCGTGCCGTTGCTGAAGCTGGAGGTGCACGAGTTACTGCAATCAATCCCCGCAGGGCTGCTCTGCACGCTTCCAGTGCCAGAACCGGAAAAAGAGACCGTCAGTTCAGAACTGCCGGGCTGCGAATTGCTGCTTGAGGGAGGGCTGGTTGGGGTGTTGTCACTCGATCTGCCGCCGGCGCAACCCGCGAGCGTTAAGGCCAGTGCCACGAGCACGACAGTAAGGAAACGTGGAGACTTCGACATATGAACCGTCAGAGACTCAGGGCCGCAGCTTTGGAAGATGCTTCTAGTGGGCATCGAGGTTGGCTTGTACCCTGCGCTCCGCCTGTTCCCGCCGCACACGCAGCCTTTTACGAACCGACCTGTCTGGGAAGAGGTCCCTGCCCGCCCTGGCCGCTCAAAATAGCCTTCGACACAGCGGCGGAGAGAGGCTTCATTTAAACTGACACCAGCCACTTCAATGAGTTCTATATGTCTCTTCCCGGATCGAGTCGTGTCTGCGTTACGTTGCTTCTGTTGCTGGTGTTGATGGCCAGTCGTCCTGGGTCAGCGCAGTCCAGCGGCGCAACTGATGCGAGCAGGTCCGCCGATGCTCAGGGGGTCATCTCGTTCCTGAATCAGACAATCGTCTGGTATCGCCAGCTCACTACAGAGCAGGAAATTGCGACCGAGCCCAGCGACGTGATCTTCCTCAATCAGAATCGGCAACTGGCTGACCAGGTGGTGCGGCTCTCCTTCGATTTCGCCCGCGCGGACGCTCAGCTGCTCAGTGCGAAAGGGAACACAAGCACAGAACTGGCGTCTAGCAGCCCCGGCCCCGGCCGCTATCAGTCGCTGGTAGCGATGGTTGCGAAGGCGGACCAACAGGTAAAAGCCAAGCAACAGGAGCTGGCCGGGCTGCGAGCGCAGCTCGATGTCGCCAGCGGACGCCGGCGTGCCACCCTGGCCTCTACCGTCGCGGAAACGCAGAGCGAACTCGATCTTCTGCAGGTTCGTCGCGACTCGCTGCGCAGCATGATTGAATTTGTCAGCGGGCGTAACGTCAGCGGGCTGAACACCGGCAGCCTGCAGGCCGAAATTGAGGATTTGGCGCGCACCATACCGGCGGCGGCCACCGACTCCAGCAAGATTACCGCTGCCCAGGCCGCGCCGGTTGCCGCTGCCAATCCTCGCAAAGCCGAGCCTTCCGGCATCCTGGCCTTGCTGACCGAGTTGTTTGGGCTTCGGCGGCGCGTTCGGATTCTCGACCAGGGCATGGCTCAGACCGCCGCCCTGGCGAATACCGCGAAAGCCATGCGCGCCCCCCTAGTCAGGGCGCTCCGGGATCTGGTGAAGCGTGGCGACGCGCTTTCCAACCAGCCTGACTCGCAGGATGCGGCGGTTCTGGCGCGGCAGAAACAGCAACTGGACGATCTCACGGCGCAGTTCAAGCAGCTCTCAGGCGTGGCTCTACCCCTGGCCAAGCAATCTATTCTGCTCGATCTGTACAGTCGCAGCCTGGCCAACTGGCGCGACAGCGTGCACGCGCAGTACATCAGCGAGGTGAAAGGTCTTGCTCTTCGGCTCATTGTGCTGGCGGTAATTTTGGGATTCGTATTTGTCCTTTCCAGCATCTGGCGCAAAGCGACGTTTCGGTATGTGCAGGATGTACGACGGCGTTACCAGTTTTTGCTGCTGCGCCGGATCGTGGTGTGGTCGCTGATAGCGGTTATTGTGGCGGTAGCGTTCGCCAGTGAACTGGGAACTTTGGCCACTTTCGCCGGCCTGCTCACCGCCGGCATCGCCGTGGCCCTGCAGAATGTGATCCTCTCCGTCGCCGGATATTTTTTCCTGATCGGAAAATATGGCGTGCGCGTGGGAGATCGTGTGCAGATTGCCGGTGTGACCGGGGAAGTGGTGGAGATCGGGCTGGTGCGCATGCACCTGATGGAGATTGGCAGCGGTTCCTGGGGCACGCCCACTGGCCGCATGGTAGTGTTCTCCAACTCCGTGGTCTTTCAGCCCACAGCGGGGCTGTTTAAGCAGATTCCCGGCACTCGATTCGACTGGCACCAGATCACGCTCACGGTAGCGGCCGAAAGTGATTACCACCAGGTCGAGGAACGGTTGACGGGAGCAGTTAATGCGGTGTTCGAGCACTATCGCGAGCGCATGGAAAGGCAAAGGCGCAGCATGGAGAAGAGCCTGGGCCCGCTGTCTGCCAACACCCTGCATCCGGAGACGCGGCTGCGCCTGGCGCAGGGTGGCCTGGAAGTGGTAATCCGCTACCCGGTGGAACTGGATGAAGCCAACAAAATTGACGACCGCATTGCGCGCGAGGTTCTGGATGCCATCAATCGCCCTCCCAAGCTCAAGCTGGTAGGGTCGGGCACTCCCAATATTCAGGCAGTACAAGAGGGGAAGCCTGCTGGCGCTTGACCATAACCTCTGTGACGCACCTCACCGTTTTCTCCTGAGCGGTTTTCGGACAATCTAGCCAGTGTTCGCTGCGCGTAGCGAGGTATGCCTGCTGGGGAGGTTCGCTTATGTCTTCACGCCGAGTTCTCTGGGTTCTTTCCCTGTTATTGATCGTTTGTGGCCTGCTCCTGGTGTACCGCGGGACGGAGAAACAGGCTCCCGCCGTACCCCTCGGAGCCACGCTGCAAATTGCGCGCCCACTCGGGCTTCCACCAGTCCCTGTGCCGGCTGATAATCCGCCAACCGCCACCACCATCGCGTTGGGACGGCAGCTCTATTACGATCCTGTCCTCTCCGTGGACAATTCGGTTTCCTGCGCTACTTGCCATCATCCTGACTATGGCTTCGCCGACGGCAAGTCGTTGTCTGACGGCGTGAGGGCACAGAAAGGTGCGCGCAACTCTCCCACCGTGCTGAACACAGCCTATTTCAACATGTTTTTCTGGGATGGCCGGGCGGCGACTCTGGAAGAACAGGCAGCAGGTCCCGTTCAGAATCCGGTGGAAATGGGCCATACACTTAAGGGCGTGGAAAACAAGCTGATGCGCTATCCCGCATATCGCGAGGCTTTCGCCAAAGCCTTCGAATCCGGCCATATCACGTTCGACATGGTGGCCAAGGCCATCGCCAGCTTCGAACGCACATTAGTGAGCGGCAACTCGCCATTCGACCGCTATTACTACGGGCACGAAGAGAATGCTCTCAGCGAATCGGCAAAGCGGGGATTGATTGTGTTTACCCGTTCCGATAAAGGCAACTGCGCCGCCTGCCACGAAATCGGAAAGGACTACGCCCTTTTCACCGACAAGAAGTTTCATAACGTGGGCGTGGGTGTTCACAACGAGCAGCCCACAGACCTGGGACGCTATGCCGTCACCAGGAGCGACGCCGACCAGGGCGCCTTTCGCACTCCCAGTTTGCGAAACATCGCGCGAACCGCCCCTTATATGCACGACGGCAGCTTGAAAACGCTGAAGGACGTGGTGGATTTCTACATCGGGGCGGGCAATTCCAATCCCTATTTGGACAAGCGGATCAAGCCGCTCGACTTTCTAACAGGTCAGGAGCGGGCGGATCTGTTGGCATTTCTGGAATCTTTGACAGGAGAAATTCCTCCGAACGCAGGCGAACCACAAAACCGTGCCAGCGCCGCGCGACTTCTTTCACCGTAGACGTAACCGGCTCATGGTTGGGGAAATGACGAAGGTACAACAGTAACTAGGGCAGCAACCTTAGTTCTGCTAGGCAAAAAGCTCTACAGAGTCGATTTAACTTGACGGAATGCTTGGGCAGGGCAGAGTCTCTTTACAGGCAGTCCCGGGGCCGTCGTAGTAAAAATCTTTCGGAGGCGCTATCCCATGCTAAGGCCATTGCCGGAAGAGCAGCAAGGTCTCCCGGACCACAACTTTCAGCTTCTGCAGGAAGAGGCGCGGATGATGGAAACGCGCCTGCGACGCAAAATGGTCATTAACCCTAAACGGCGTGCCGCGCCCCCGGCGGTAAGCAAACAGCCCACAGCTATTTCTACGGCGGTACGATTGTCCTCCCCCTTGAACCTTGTCTTCGCCGTGCTTTCCAGTGCAACCTTTGGCTGGGTTGTGCATACCTGGCACGGGCGTTAGAACAGCGAAAGGCGCAGCCCCCGGTCCCGGGAGCTGCGCCTTTTTTATTCACTCTTTAGAGCAACCACTACACTCTACAGCCACGGCTGTGCTGAAAGTAGGGGTGCGCCTTCATACCTGGCTGATATTGCTGGCCACGGCCGAAAAGGTGTTATTGGCCTCGGATCCGATAAGCCGGATGGTGCCCAGCACAATTACAAGTATGACCGCCATCATGACCGCGTACTCGGCTATGTCCTGACCATTGTTCTCGTTCCACATCCGGTGAAGAAGTTGGATCACTTGGTTCTCCTGGCTTACAGCAAGATGTCCCGCGACGAAGGGGCGACCGCCGTAGCATGGTAGCGGGGAAGAGAACGACCTCGAATGGCACAGGCGTCGCAATTCCCTGGCACCAACGTGCCAGGGAAGGCTGGGAAATGCTAGCTGGAGGCCTGTTCCAGGGGGACCAAAGGCAGATCCTGGTGAACAGCGAAGAGGGCAAGTTCCAGCCGGGTGGAGACGCCCAATTTGTCGAAAATGTTGC
>DASSQB010000661.1:0-8060 GCA_035702725.1 Terriglobales bacterium
GACGTTGCGGTTCCAGACCACGCTGGTGAACGAAGAGCTGACCAGCGACCGTCCGCACAAGCCGCTGACCGAGCCCAAGCAGCGCACGAGTGGCCGGCGCAACCGCGGCGACATCACCATCTGGCATCGTGGGGGCGGCCACAAGCGCAAGTTGCGCCTGGTGGACTTCAAACGCGAGAAGTTGGGCGTGCCGGCGACCGTGGTGTCCATCGAGTACGACCCCAACCGTTCGGCGCGACTTGCCCTGCTGGCCTATGCCGATGGCGAGAAGCGCTACATCCTGCACCCGCTGGGGCTGAACGTGGGGCAGAAGATCGTGAGCGGGCCGGAAGCCGACATTCTGGTGGGCAACGCGCTGCCGTTGCGCAATATCCCGCCCGGCACGACGATTCACAACATCGAACTGCGCCCGGGCAAGGGCGCCCAGATGGTGCGCTCCGCCGGAGGTTCGGCGCAGTTGGTCGCGAAGGAAGGCGATTATGCTCTGGTGAAGCTGCCTTCGGGCGAAACCCGCAAGGTGCTGCTGGATTGCATGGCGACCATCGGGCAGGTGGGCAACCTGGATCACGAGAATGTAGCCATCGGCAAGGCGGGCCGGACGCGCTGGCTGGGCCGGCGGCCGACCAATCGCGGCGTGTCCATGAATCCCGTGGACCATCCGCATGGCGGTGGTGAAGGCAAGACCAGCGGCGGGCGGCACCCGGTGACTCCGTGGGGTCAACCGACGCGGGGATACAAGACGCGGAACAACAAACGGACGGACAAGTTTATTGTCAACCGCCCGAAATGACGGCGTTTTGCGGGCGTGAGCGAAGCGGGAGCCCGCAGCCGTCATCCCGAGCAAAGCGAAGGATCTCGTACTGAGTACTAATTTATGCGTTCACAAAAAAAAGGACCGTTTGTAGACGGCTACCTGCTGCGGCGGGTGGAGGAGATGAACGCGCGCAACGACAAGAAGGTGCTGCGCACCTGGTCGCGGCGCTCGACCATTGTGCCGGAGATGGTGGGCCACACTATCGCGGTGCACAACGGCAAGAAGTTCATCCCCGTGTACGTCACCGAGAACATGGTGGGGCACAAGCTGGGTGAGTTTAGCTTTACCCGCTCGTTCAAGGGACACTCGATGAAGGCGGCGGCGGAAGTGGCAGCCCGTCCGGCGGGTGTGCCCGGCGGACCGGGAGCACCGGTTCCGGCAACTCCGGCGGGCGGGGCACCGGCAGCACCTGCGCCGAAGGCGTAAAGAGACTACGACATGGAATTCAGAGCAGAAGCACGGTACATGCGGGTTTCGCCGCAGAAGGCGCGCCTGGTGCTGGACCTGATCAAGGGCCGGCGGGTGGAGGACGCGCTCAACACGCTGGCCTTCACCAAGAAGCGTGTGGCAGAAACGGTGGAGAAGCTGGTGCGCTCGGCGCTGGAAAACGCCAATTACCTGAGCACCGAAAAAGGCCTGGACGTGGACGTGGACAATCTCTACGTGCTGCGGGCAGTGGCCAACGATGGGCCGCGCATGAAGCGCATTCGCCCGGCGCCGATGGGCCGCGCGTACCGCTACCAGCGGCGCATGGCGCACATTGAAGTTGCGCTTGCGGAACGCCGCCGCGCTGGTGAAGAGAGCGCGGCAACGGTAGTCGGCGAAGAAGGGGAAAAGACGCCGGCTAAGGCGGCCAAAGGCAAGACCGCGGGCAAGCCGCGGAAGAAGGTGGTCGCCAGGAAAGCAGCGGGCAAGAAGAAGCCCGCAAAGGCGAAGAGTTAAGGAGCGTTATGGGACAAAAAGTCCATCCCTATGGTTTTCGTCTGGGCTACACCAAGCCATGGAAGTCGCGCTGGTTCATGGAACGCGACTACGACAAACTGCTGCAGGAAGACGTCAAGCTGAAGGAAGAGCTGAAGGAAAAGCTCAAGTCGGCGGGCGTGAGCTCGATTGAGATTGAGCGCCCGGGCAACAAGCTGCGCATCATCATCCGCACGGCGCGGCCGGGCATTATCATCGGGCGCAAAGGCGCGGAAATTGACAAGCTGAAGCAGGATGTGCAGAAGCGCACCAATCGCGACGTTTACATTGATATCCAGGAAGTTCATAAGCCGGAACTGGACGCCCAGCTGGTAGGCGAATCTATCGCCCTGCAACTGGAAAAGCGGGTCGGCTTCCGCCGCGCCATGCGCAAGGCGGTGGACTCAGCGCTGCGCTTCGGCTGCAAGGGAATTAAGGTGCGGGTGAGCGGGCGGCTGAACGGCAACGAAATCGCGCGCTCGGAGTGGTACCTGCAGGGACGGCTGCCGCTGCACACGTTGCGCGCCGACATTGACTACGGCTTCGCCGAGGCCAAGACCACGTACGGGGTGATCGGCGTGAAGTGCTGGATCTACCGCGGCGAGATTCTGAAAGAGAAACGCCGCGACCAGCAGCAGGGCGCCGCCGCACCCGGCACGTTTTAGTGGTCAGTGGTCAGTGGGCAAGAGCTAAGGGCTAAGAGCTAAGAGCTGAAATTTATGTTGATGCCAAAAAAAGTTAAGTACCGCAAGCAGCAGCGCGGGCGCATGACCGGGAAGGCATGGCGCGGCTCGGAGCTGGCTTTCGGTGATTACGGGCTGAAGGTGCTGGAGCCGGGCTGGATTACCGACCGGCAGATCGAGGCCAGCCGCGTGGCCATGACTCGCTTCATCAAGCGCGGCGGCAAGATCTGGATCCGCCTGTTTCCTGACAAGCCGGTCACCAAAAAGCCGGCTGAAACCCGTATGGGCAAGGGCAAAGGAGCGCCCGATCATTGGGTGGCGGTGGTGCGGCCAGGACGAATCCTGTTCGAGATGGAAGGCGTGACCCCGCAGGACGCGGCCGAGGCGATGCGTCTGGCCTCGCACAAGCTGCCGCTGCGGACAATGCTGGTTTCACGCGCGATCGCGGGCCATTGATCAGGATTGGCGGCGCCAGCCGCAATTCCTGAGAACTGAGAACCAGGAACTGAGAACTGATTTATGAAGGCAGAAAAAATTCGCAACCTGACCGACGTGGAACTGAAGCACCAGGAGCGGGAGCTGACGGACCAGCTTTTTCGGCTGCGCTTCCAGCTGCAGATGGGCCAGACCGAAAGCTTGAAGAAAATTCGTGCCTTGCGCCGGGACATCGCGCGGGTGAAGACGATACTGCGCCAGCAGGAACTGGCGGCGCAGGCGGAGACAAAGTAGATGGCGGAAAACACAGCACAAGCTGCGGCTACGGGCTCGCGGCGCAAAACCGTAATCGGCAAAGTGGTTTCCACCAAGATGCACAAGACCATCGTGGTGGAGGTCACACGCACCTTCCCGCACCGCTTGTACCGGCGGGTGATGTCGCGTTCCAAGAAGTTCTACGCGCACGACGAGAAGAACACGGCGCGCGTGGGCGATTTTGTGGAAATCGAGGAGACGCGCCCGCTTTCGAAATTGAAGCGGTGGCGGCTCAAGGAAGTGATTCGCAAGGCGGCGCTGGTGGCCGAGACGACGGAACCGGAGCAGCAGGCGAGCTGAGATTTTGCCGGAAATCCGGCAGCCAGCAAGGAGCTTCGACTATGGCAGTGATGATGAGAACCATGCTCGACGTCGCCGACAACTCCGGCGCGCGCAAGCTGCAGATGATTCTGCCGCTGGGCGGCGGCGCGGGGCTGCGGGCGCACCTGGGTGACGTGGTGACCGCCAGCGTGAAGGAAGCCTCACCCGACGGGCAGGTGAAGAAAGGCACGGTGGTCAAGGCAGTGATCGTGCGCACGCGCAAAGAGCATCGGCGTCGCGACGGCACTTACATTCGCTTCGACCAGAACGCGGCCGTGCTGATCAACGAGGCCGGCGAGCCGGTAGGCACGCGCGTGTTCGGGCCGGTGGCTCGCGAGTTACGCGAGAAGCGGTTTTTGAAGATTGTTTCGCTGGCGCCGGAAGTGTTGTAGGAACCGGTTTCAAAGTTTCAAGGTTTCAAAGTTTTGGTCAAGCACTGATGAAACCTTGAAACCTGTGAAACCTTGGAACCTTTTGGGTCGAGATTGATAAGGATGTTGACAATGAATCAGACAACCACAGCGCATAAACACGTAGACATCCGCCACAACGACACCGTGAAGGTGATCAAGGGGCGCGATCGGGGCAAGCAGGGGCGGGTTCTGCGCGTACTGCCGGATGAAGGCAAGATCCTGGTGGAGCACGTGATGATGATGAAGAAGCACGTGCGTCCCAACCCGCAGGCCAACATCCAGGGCGGCATTGCCGACCAGGAGGCGCCGATTTCGATTTCCAACGTGATGCTGGTCTGCGCCAGTTGCGGCCCGGTGCGTGTGGGACACGAAATGCGCGGCGACCGTAAGGTGAGAGTTTGCAAGAAGTGTGGTACGACGCTGGATAAATGAGCTCCGGCAAACATCTTCGCAGTATTTGTGATTGAGTAATTTGTAAATGAGGACTTCACGAACCGGAGTCAACTGGCAAAGCGCTAACGGCTGGTTCTCCGAAACCGTGAGAGAAACGAAGTAGAGAAATGGCGAAACCACCGAAAAAGACGGAAGCAGCGGAAGCCAAGGCGGAACAGCGGCAGGAAGCAAAGGCGCGGGGCAAGGAGCCCGCTCGCCTGCGGGTGCGGTTTGAAAAGGAGATCAAGCCCGCGCTGATGAAAGAATTCGAGCTGGAGAATCCCATGGCAGTTCCCCGCCTGCACAAGGTCGTGGTCAACATGGGCCTGGGCGAAGCCACGCAGAACGCCAAGCTGCTCGATCCTTTGTCCAACGACCTGGCGCAGATTACAGGCCAGAAGCCGGTGATCACCAAGGCGAAGAAGTCCATCGCCGCCTTCAAGGTGCGCGCGGGCATGCCCATCGGTGCGATGGTGACGCTGCGCGGCGATCGCATGTACGAGTTCCTCGACCGGCTGATCAACGTGGCGCTGCCGCGCGTGCGCGACTTCCGCGGCGTTTCCACCAAATCGTTCGATGGGCGTGGGAACTACACGCTGGGGTTGCGCGATCAGTTGATTTTTCCGGAGATTGATTATTCCAAGGTGGACAAGTTAAAGGGCATGAACGTCACCATTGTAACCACCGCCGCTTCGGATGATCAGTCGCGCGCCTTGCTGCGCCACCTGGGGATGCCGTTCCGGGCCTAGAGATTGAGCAATTTAGTAATTTGCAATTTGTAAGTCTTGGTCAGTGGGGCCGAGGACATCGGCAAATTACCAGGTACAAATTGCCAAATTACAAATGTAAAAGGGGTTTATGTCCACAACCGCAAAATACGTCAAGGATGTGAATAAGAAACCTAAGTTTTCGACGCGGCAGCACAACCGCTGCAAGTTGTGCGGACGGCCGCGCGGCTACCTGCGCAAATTTGGCATCTGCCGTTTGTGTTTCCGCGGGCTGGCGCTGCGCGGGGAGATCCCGGGCGTGTCGAAATCGTCGTGGTGAAGCCGGTTTCGAGTTTCTAATTTCACGCGGGCTGAACTGAAACTGGAAACACGAAACTTAAAACTGCAACTAGTCCGTTGCCGCAGGTTCTCCGCTGAGCGGAGCAAACGGGCGACGATTTAAGGAGAAGCAAGCAGATGAGGTTGACCGACCCGGTCTCGGATTTACTCACGCGGATTCGCAACGCCATCCGCGCGCGGCACCAGAAAGTGGATGTGCCCGCCTCCAAGCTGAAGCTGGAGATTGCCCGCATCCTCAAGGAAGAGGGCTATATCGCCAACTTCAAGGCGGTGGAGGAAGAAGGGCACAAGGTATTGCGGATTTACCTGAAGTACAGCAACAACGACGAGGCTGCCATTTCCAACCTGGAGCGGGTGTCGAAGCCGGGCTGCCGGGTGTACGTGCGGCGCAGCGAGATTCCCCGCGTGCTCGGGGGCATGGGAATTAACATTTTGACCACGCCGCGCGGTGTCATGACCGGACGCCAGGCGCGCAAAGAAGGCGTGGGCGGCGAGATTCTGTGCGAGGTGTGGTGAAGCCCGGTAGTCGGTAGTTGGCGCGGCGGCAGATGCAATGAGAACTGAAAGCGGATGGTTGGCCTAAGAGCCAACGACCAACAGCCAAGAGCGGTTTTAGAGAGCCGAATATGTCGAGAATTGGAAGAAAACCGATCGCCATCCCCAAGGAAGTGAAAGTCAATATCCAAGGGAACGTCGTGGCAGTGCAGGGCCCGAAGGGCAAGCTGGAAACGCACTTGCCGGGGGGCATCAAGATGGAGCAAAAAGACGGGCACCTGGTGGCGGAGCGCGAAAATGACAACCAGGCGGCGCTGCATGGACTGGCGCGCGCGCTGGTCAACAACGCCGTCGAGGGCGTGACCAAGGGCTGGACTCGGGAACTGGAAATTGTGGGCATCGGCTATCGCGCCGAGATGAAGGGCAAGGAGACAGTGGTGTTCAGCCTGGGCTACTCGCACCCCATCGAATATCCCCTGCCCACCGGAGTGACCGTAGCGATTGATCCCAAGCAGACGCGCCTGACCGTAAGCGGCATTGACCGCCAAAAGGTGGGGCAGGTGGCCGCCGAGATGCGCAGCTTGCGCCCGCCTGATCCGTATAAGAACAAGGGCGTGCGCTACGTAGGCGAGCGCTTGAAGAAGAAGGTTGGCAAGACAGGAGCGAAATAATTGGGTGATTGAGTAATCGGAGAATTGAGTAATTTTGTGCGGGAGATGCTGGATTTTAATTACTCAATTACAAATTACACAATTACTCAATTCTTAGTGCCTCCGGAAATTGATAGGAAATTGACATCATGCTGACGCGAGCATCGAAAAACGAAACACGGCAGCGGGTGCACAAGCGCATCCGCAAGAACATGCTGGGGACGCCGGAACGGCCGCGGCTGAACGTGTACCGGTCGCTGAACCACATTTACGTGCAACTGGTGGACGATATGGAAGGCAAGACCCTGGTCTTCGCCAGCTCCGCCGAGGGCAAGAAGGGCGAGCGCAAGACCGGGGGCAACGTGGCAGCGGCCAAGGAGGTGGGCAAAAAGGTGGCCCAGCGGGCGAAGGAGAAAGGCATCAAGCAGGTGGTTTTCGACCGCGGTGGTTACTTGTACCACGGACGTATTAGGGCGCTCGCCGATGCCGCGCGGGAAGCGGGATTGCAGTTTTAAAACACAAAGTCCTTCGACTTGGACGCGCGCTGTAAGGCGCGTCCTCGCTCAGGATGACAAATGAAGATTTGGAAGTGAAGCGAGTCCAGAATGCCAACAGTGATTAAAAAGCTTGACCCAGGGCAGTACCAGCTGAAAGACCAGGTGGTCTCCATCAACCGCGTCACCAAGGTGGTGAAGGGCGGCAAGAATCTTTCTTTCGCCGCGCTGGTAGTGGTGGGCGATCCCACGGCGGCGGTGGTGGGCTACGGCTCCGGCAAGGCCAAGGAGGTTCCCCAAGCGATCCGCAAGGGAATCGAAGCGGCCAAGAAGAACCTGATGCGGGTAAACCTGCGCCAGACTACTATTCCGCACAGCGTGCTGGGACGTTTCGGTTCCGGCATGGTGCTGCTGAAGCCGGCCCCGGAAGGCACGGGAGTAATTGCCGGCGGAGCGGTGCGCGCGGTGATGACCTCGGCGGGCGTGCAGAACGTGCTCACCAAGTCCATCGGTACCACCAACCCGCACAATGTTGTGAAGGCCACCTTCGACGCCCTGCGCAAGCTGAAGAACCGGGACGCGGTGGCGGCGCTGCGCGGCAAAGCAGTGGAGGAACTGTAGGCCATGACGGCAGAAAAAAAGAAGGCAGCGGGCAAGATTCAGCTCAAGTGGGTGCGGTCGGCAATTTGTACCCCGGAGAAACACAAGAAAGTGGTTCGCGGACTGGGCTTCACCCGGCTGAACCAGGTAATTGAGCGGGAAGACACGCCCGCCATCCGCGGCATGGTAGGCAAAGTGCCGCACCTGGTGAAAGTTGTTCAGTAGAGGGGTTTGAGAGAATAAGATTATGGCAACCAATCTTTCCACCATCAGGGCGCCGCGCAAGTCCAGTGAGAAGCGCAAGCGCGTGGGCCGCGGCATGGGCTCAGGCATGGGTAAGACGGCAACGCGCGGCAACAAGGGCCAGCGGTCGCGCTCCGG
>DASSQB010000662.1:0-15671 GCA_035702725.1 Terriglobales bacterium
ACCGAAGCCGAAGGGGCTTCAGCCGCCGCACCTATATCCTGTCATCCTGAGGAAGCGCGAGCCGCGCTGGCGCGGTGAGCGCGACCGAAGGATCCCTGCGAGTTTCATCCGTCCTCTGCCGCTCCAGGGAGTCCTCCTCGACCAACTGCTAAGTACCTCACTGTCACGGAATACCACTTCAACTTGCTATAATAAAAATAGAACACCAAATTCCAACCAAGCCCCTCCTGCCCACGGCGGCAAATTCTTGGTTCTAAAGATTTTTCAGCTAAATTCTTTCGTTGGAAGATTTTCCCCGGACCCCGTCCGGCTAACCAACTGAAACCAAAGATTCGCCGCCGCCGGCAGGGGGTGGGGGGGACACATGTACACTTCTTTGCCGCGCGGCGTCCCGCGCTGCCACCATGTCAGAGTCAACGGCACCCGCTGCGATTCGCCCGCCCTCAAGGCCAAGGCCTATTGCTACTTCCACTATCGTTCCCGCCTCGAAGCTGCGGCCGGTTCGCCAAAAGCCAACAGCCAAGAGCTCCACCCCGCCGGCATCCCCCTGAACCCGGAGCCTTTATTGCTGGAAGACGCCAACTCCATCCAGTGCGCCCTGCAATGGGTGCTCCGCCGTATCCTCGCCGCCTCCATTGACCGCCGCCAGGCCTCCCTCCTCCTCTACGGCCTCCAGATCGCCGCCTCCAACGTCAAGCAAACCTCCTTCGAACCTTTTCACTGGCACGTCATCCGGGACCTCCCCGCCCCCGAAACCGCCGAACCTCAAGCCACCGAGCCAACCAAAATCGCGCATGAAGTCGCCGAAACCGCGCACGAATCTGCAGAAAACTGCCCCAATTCTCATCCTGAACCAGCCCCTCTCAAGCCCGCCGACCGCGACAACGGTGGTCATCCCGAACAAGGAGCCTCCGAGCCCGCCGATAGCAATAATGGTTGTCATCCTGAGCTCGGACCGGGTGAACCAATCCCGGTCCGAGCGAACGGACCTGCTTTCTCATCTCAACTGTCCACCGCTCTACGCCGTCCCAAGCGCCCCTCTCGCCGCGCGCGTTCCGCCCCGGTCACTCTCGACCGCCAAATGCTGTCCAGCTCTCCCCGCGCAGCCCTCTCCCTCATGTTCCAGCGTGAAGTTAAGCGCCACCTCGCCCGCCTCGACTTTCCCAACTCCCCCGATGCCGATCCGGCTGAAAAGCTGACGGCTGATACCTGAGAGCTCTCCCCCTTGACTCCCGACCCCCGCTACCAACTACCAGCTTCCCGCCTCTGCTGCTATATTTCTGATAACGCCCGAGATGGAACTGATCTCCCCAACTGACTGGACCAAGAATTTCGTGCTGGCCGTCCAGGAGTGGACCAACCTGGCGGCGCGCTCGATCGCCAATGTCTTCCGCCAGCCGCGCTACGTGGCGGACACGCTGCAGCAAGCCGACCTGATCGGCGTGGGCTCGCTGCCCATCGTGGTGCTCACCGGCTTCTTCACCGGTGGCGTGCTGGCCCTGAACGCCGCCCGCACCCTGGAGCAATACGGCTCGCTCAGCCTCACCGGACAGCTGGTCTCGATCTCCATGGTCCGCGAACTGGGCCCCACCCTGGCCGGCCTGATGGTGGCTGGACGCAACGCCTCGGGCATGGCCAGCGAACTGGGCTCGATGAAGGTGACCGAGCAGATTGACGCCATGCGCGCCCTGGGCACCGACCCATCGAAAAAACTGGTGACGCCGCGGGTGGTGGCCACCATCATCATGCTGTTCTTCCTGACCATCATTTGCGACTTCTTCGGCCTGACCGGCGGCTTTGCGGTCTCGCAGTTAGGCCTGCACCTGGACGCGCACCAGTACTGGAGCAACGCCTACCAGAGCCTGGAATTCGGCGACGTAATTATTGGGCTCATCAAGCCGCTGCTGTTCGGCTTCCTGGTGGCTACTATCGGCTGCTATTACGGCCTGACCTCGCGCGGCGGCACCCAGGGGGTGGGCCGCGCCACCACTCAGGCCGTAGTGGCCGCATCTATCCTGATCCTGGCGGTAAACTATTTCGCGTCGCAGCTGCTGCTCTACCTCCTAAAGTGAGATGCCCGCGCCTGTCCTCCCCGCCGAATCGTCCGCGCGCTTGACAGACGCGCAGCCCCAGCCGGTCATCGTGTTTGAAGACGTCGCCATCAGCTTTGAAGGCAGCCCGGTTCTGGATGGTATTTCCTTTTCCCTGGAGCGCGGTGAAACCAAGGCGTTGTTGGGCGTGGCAGGCTCGGGCAAGAGCACCATTTTGAAGCTCACGATGGGTCTGCTCCAGCCCGACCGCGGCAACATCTGGGTGCTGGGCCAGGAAGTGAGCGCCATGAAGGAGGAAGACCTGTTCGAGCTGCGGCGCCGGATCGGCATGGTTTTCCAGGAGAGCGCGCTGTTCGATTCGCTGACCGTGCGCGACAACGTGGCCTACCGCCTGATTGAAGAGGACGTCCCGGAAGACAAGGTGCAGAAGCGGGTAGAAGAGGCGCTGCGCTTTGTGGAATTGGAACACACGCTGAACATGCTGCCCAGCGAGCTTTCCGGGGGCATGCGGCGGCGGGTGGCGATTGCCCGCGCCATTGTGGACCAGCCGGAAATCGTTCTATACGATTCGCCCACCGGAGGCCTCGATCCGGTGACCTCCACCACCATCATCGAACTCATCGTCAAGCAGCGCGACGTGTACCACAACAGCTCGCTGCTGGTGAGCCATCGCCTGCAGGATGCGTTCACCATGGCGACCCACTACTTCGATCGCAACCAGAACCGCATGGTGCCGGTGAACGGAGCCCACATTGACACCCGCACCAGCTTCCTTGTCCTGCGGGATGGGAAAGTGATTTTTGACGGCAGCGCCCACGATCTGGCGACCAATCGGGACGAATACATCCGGGAATACATCTCCTGAGATTAAGACCAGGTTCCACCGCCGAGACGCGGAGGGCGCAGAGCAGAATTCCTCAAAAGTCTTCTCGGCGCTCTCGGCGCGCTCAGCGGTGAAAAAATCAGTCGGCGGCTTTGGCTTTGGCGAAGCGCTCGGCGAATTTCGCCAGACGCTCCTGCATGAGCTTCAGGCGCTGGCGGCCCTCCGGCGTGCCCTCGATGAACCTCTCAATGTTGGTAAACGACTCTGGCGCGTTGAGCTTCTGGCGCAACTCCTTGAGGTGGGGCTTTACCTTGCAGTAAACGAACCACATCTCGCCAAGACAATCGAAAGCCAGGCTGGGATGAATGGCGCCCCGCAAAGCCAAAGCAGCGGCCATGTCCCAATAGGTAAACACCTGGCGCATCCAGGCGTTTTCCGGTGTGCCCCAGGCCATAGCGAGGTTGACAACGTCGTCGGAGCTTTGCGGCCACCAGTTGGCGATGAAGTTGCGCGCCTTGCGCATTTCGGCCTCGCGGCGGAAATCATAGAGCTGGAGAATGGTTTGGGCGTCGGCGCTGGTGGCGGGCTTGGTCTTTTTCGGCATCAGTGATTCCTCCTGTTGAAGTGACGGCTGAAAGTTAGAGTGAAATCCCGGGTCTACGGTGCAGGAATTCTAACCGATTTGGCCCTTGGGGGGTGAAATAGCGGGTTTCGCCGGCCGCGTGGGCCATGCCCGGGTTACATTTCTGTGCCGCCCGCGATCAAGACACGGAAATCGCGGCTACTGCGCTTCCTCGGTGGCTTCTTTCTCGATCACCACGCGCACGTGAGCGGTGACGTCCTTGTGCAGCTTCACCGGGATGGTGAATTCGCCGAGCGATTTCAGCGGTTCGTGCAGCTGGATCTTGCGGCGATCCACACTGAAGCCCTTCTTCTCCATTTCCGCGGCGATGTCGGCGGAGGTGACCGAGCCAAACAGCTGGTCATGCTCGCCGGAACGGCGCTGGAAGGTGAGGCTGAGGTTGTTGACCTGAGCGGAAAGCGCCTCGGCGTCGGCCTTTTCGCGGGCGGAGCGGCGTACCGCCGCCGCCTTCATCTGCTCGATGACGGCGCGGTTGTTCTTGGTGGCCTCGATGGCCAGCTTGCGCGGCAGCAGGTAGTTGCGGCCGTATCCGTCGGCAACCTTGACCACGTCGCCGCGTGAACCCAGCTTGTGTACATCTTCCTTCAGAATGACTTCCATGGATGACTCCGAGGGCGATTTGCGCCCGTCTGTTGTGTCGTCCCTACAGGACTCTGGTTCTAAATTCCGCTCTCTCTTCCCAGGACTTCCGTCCTGGGGTTTCCTGTTGCGCGCCTCCGGCGCTGGTACGCGACTGAAATTCGGACTGGCTTGCCAGCACTACCAACAGGCGACCACAAAGCTGGCCTTGCTTCTAGCGCCGATGTCCCGCCGGCTGTGGTGCGGCAGCTTGCCGCCACACGCGATCCGCGCCTATCGCGGGCGACCGCCACATTTTACGTGCGGGCGCTGAACGGCAGCAGGGCGATATTGCGCGCCTGCTTGATGGCCGTGGATAGCCGCCGCTGGTGCGGCGTACATACGCCACTCAGACGACGGGGCACGATTTTGCCGCTTTCCGCCACAAACTGCGAGAGCAGGCGATAGTCCTTATAGTCAATGGAATCTATCTTCTCCACGCAGAATTTGCACACTTTTTTGCGGCGGAAATACTTGCGTCCGCCTTCGCGCGGCCCACCGGGCCCGCGGCCGCCGCGCGGTCCGGGAGTGGGCGCAGCCGCGGGCGCAGCCGGGGCTACGGGTGCGGGAGTCTCGGCGGGAGCCTCCGCTGTTGCCTGTCTTTGGGTTTCGTCTGCCATGTTGCTCCTTAAAGTCGAAATTCCACGTTTCAAGGTTTCGGAGGTTTCAAGGTTTCTGAAACATTGAAACCTTGAAACATTGAAACCTTGTCTATGCCGTTACTGCCGCGGGTTCGCCGCCGGTCTCCGGAGGCGCGGCCGGGGCCTTGCGCCGCTCTGTCAGCTTGGCCATGCGGGCCTGCTCCTTGTCCACGCGCACGGTAAGAAACTTGATCACCGGCTCGGTGACGCGCAGGCGCCGTTCCATTTCATGAATGGCGTCACCGCCGCCCTCCACCGTAAACAGCACGTACATGCCATCGTGAAACCCGCGCACCATGTAGGCGAGACGGCGCTTGCCCATGCGTTCCACATTTTTAACGGTGCCGCCGGCGGCCGACACCTGCGACTCCAGCGTGGACACCAGCTTGTCCACATCTTCTTCGCTCATGTCGGGCCGGACAATAAACATCACTTCATAAGTGCGTTGCATGTTTTCTCCAAACCTGGCCACAGATTCTCACGGACCAAGACAGACCAACAGCGAGTCAATAAGATCCGTGAATATCGGTAGCTAATCTTTTTCTTCTTCTTTCTCGGGCTTGCGGTTGAAACGGTTCATGGCCGCCGCCGCACCCTCTTTCAAAATCGCTTCTACCGCATCCGCTGCCGTATCGAGCATCTGGTCCACGACCTTGTACTGCGAGCGGCGAAACTGGCCCAGCACGTAGCGGGCTCCGTCTGCTACTTTCCGCTCGGGAGCGGTGCCCAGACGCACCCGCAGGAACTCTTCCGTGCCCAGCGCACCCACAATGGACTCCATCCCGTTGTGGCCCGCGGTACCGCCGCGCGGCCGGATACGAATTGCACCAAAGGGCAGGTCCAGTTCGTCGTAAATCACGACCAGGTCCTGCTCCGGATTCAGTTCGTACTCTTCCAACAACTCCCGCACTGCCAACCCGCTCAGGTTCATGTACGTCTCGGGCTTGGCCAGCAGCACATCGCGCTCGCCGGCCTTGGTCCGTGCCGTCAGCGACTGGCAGTGCCGGTTCTTGACCTCGACCTGCCAGCGCTCAGCCAGGCGGTCAACCGTCAGAAACCCGAGGTTATGCGGCGTGAACTGGTATTCGATGCCCGGATTGCCGAGCCCGACGATCAGTTTCACGCGTTACCCGTCATGAACCAAGTTTCAAGGTTTCACAGGTTTCAAGGTTTCTGAAACGCTGAAACCTTCGAAACTTTGCAGACTACCGAATCACAGCAGCCGAGCTGCGCTCGCGGGACGGGGCATAGCCCCGCCTCCACACGATCACTTCTCCTTCTTTTCCTTCTTCTCGGCCTTTTCCGGCTTTTCGGCCTTTTCTGCCGGAGCAGCCTCGGCACCCTCTTCCTCGACTTCCTGCTTGCCCTTCTTGATGACTTCGGGCTCGGCGGGAGCAGCAGCAGCTTCGGCGGCGGCCGCTTCCGGAGTCGGGGCCACCTCTTCCTTAACGGAAATGATGTGCGCCACCGGCTGGTTGGGGTCGCTGAGGAACTTGAGATTGCCGCTGTGCTGCAGGTCGGCCACGCGCAGCACTTTGCCGAACACCAGCTCGGTGACATCCGCCTCAATGGAACCGGGGATGTCTTCCGGCAGGCACTCCAGCTCGACCTCGCGCGTCACCTGCTCCAGAATTCCACCCTGCTGCTTGACGCCGGCGGCCTCGCCCTTGAGCACGATGGGCACGCGCACCTGCAGCTTCTGGTCCATGGCGATGCGCTTCAGGTCCACGTGCAGCAGGGAGCCTTTGATGGGCTCATGCTGCCAGTCCACGATCATGGCGCGAGTGCGCTCGCCATCCAGGGCCAGGTCGAAAATGGTGTTGTGGCCGGTAGCCGACTGCAGAATGCGAGCGATCTGCTTCGGATCGAGCGCCACCGCGATCGGTTCCTTCTTGGCGCCATACACCACTCCCGGTACCATGCCGCCGCGGCGCACGCGCCGGGCTACGTTCTTGCCGCCGCTCTGCCGCGGCTTGGCTTCCAGTACGTTGCTTTCTTTATTATTTGCGGTTGCCATAGGTTTGAATCCTGCCTTACACGAACAATTTGCTGACCGATGTCTCCTCGTGAATGGACTGGATTGCGCGCGCGATCAGCCCGGCGATGGAGAGCACCTTAATCTTGGGTTCCCGGCGAGCCGCCTCGCTCAGAGGAATGGTATTGGTGACGATGACCTGCTCGATTTCGGACTTAGCCAGGTTCTCCACCGCCGGCCCTGAGAGCACGGGATGGGAAGCGCAGGCGAAAATCCTGTTACCCCCGTTCTCCTTCAAAGCACGCGCTGTCTTGACCAGGGTGCCGGCAGTGTCAATCAGGTCGTCAATCAGCAAGCAGGTGCGGCCGTTGACGTCGCCGATCACGTGCATAATCTCGGCAACATTCATCTCCACACGCCGCTTATCAACGATGGCCAGAGGCGCATCTACCTTCTTGGCGAAAAATCGGGCGCGCTCCACGCCACCCGCATCCGGCGAAACCACGGTCAGGTCGGGGAGGGCCAGCTTCTTGAAGTAATCCACAAGCACGGGCGAGGCGAACAGGTGGTCCACCGGGATGTTGAAGAAGCCCTGAATCTGCGGCGCGTGCAGATCCACAATGAGAGCGCGGTCGGCGCCGGCCGTGGTCAGCAGATCAGCCACCAGCTTGGCCGAGATGGGCGCGCGCGGTTTGTCCTTGCGGTCCTGGCGGGCATAGCCGAAATAAGGCACCACGGCGGTGATGCGCCGGGCGGAGGCGCGCTTGAGCGCGTCAATCATGATCAGCAGCTCCATCAGGTGGGTGTCCACCGGATAGCAGGTGGGCTGCATGAGAAAAACATCGGCGCCGCGCACATTTTCCAGCAGTTGCACGTAGACTTCGCCGTCAGAAAAACGTGTAATGTGCGCCTGGCCGCGCACCAGGCCAAGGAAGTTGCAGACCTCGTCGGCCAGTTGCGGGTTGGCGGTACCGCTGAAAATCTTGAACTTGTCGTCCACGCGAGCGCGCTGTGGCTTGCGCTCCGGCTTGGGTTCGGACTGCTGCGTTTTGCTTTCGGTTGCGGTGGCCATCGGTGCCATGGCTTGCCTCGTCTCCGGAGTCAAAGTGCGCTGCCAACCCTCGTTTTTTGTCGGTGCCGCCATAACTACAACGTAGTTCCGATCTTTCTGGCTGGGCGGCTAGGATTCGAACCTAGACAAAGTGCTCCAAAGGCACTTGACCTACCATTAGTCGACCGCCCAATCGCTCACCTCTGAGATCCTTCGCTGCGCTCAGGATTTCGCCTGCGGGCTCCCGCTGCGCTCACGCCCGCAAAACGGCTCAACCTACCATTAGTCGACCGCCCAAAACTAAAGTTGTCAGTGGCCAGTGGTCAGTTGCCAGTAGAACCATCAGATCGCCAACAGTCAGTCCCTTAGCCGCCAGTTTTCGCCACCAGCAACTGCTCCCAATACTGCTTCCGCGACACGGTAGTGGTCACGTGGGCGCGGGTCCCCTGTGCCTCCAACCTGGCTGCGGCTTTCTGTGCGGCCTCGGGCGAGGCAAAGAGCCCATAAACCGCGGAGCCTGAGCCGGACAAGGACGCGTATAGTGCCCTCTCGTCCAGCAAAATACTTTTCACCTTTGCCAGTTCGGGATGCTGCGGGAATACGACCTGTTCAAAGTCGTTCGCGATCCCGGTACGGACAAGGTCGAGCAGCTGGGTCTCGGCCCGGCCCCTGCCCTCACTGGCAGGGACACCGGAAGAATGCCGCCCGGCCACCTCATGAGGCCGGGACAACAAGCCGTTCAGACCGCTAAAAATGGCGGAACAGAACAGATTGATTTTATCGGAGGGAGGGCAGCCCGTCAATTTCCCCTGTTTCTGGTCGCGGTCCCAGTCGGCAAAGGCCTGCGGGGTCGAGACCGCGATGCCAGGCGTGGCCAGTACGCAGGCTATTGGAGGCAACTCGTGGAGGGGATAGACCTCCTCGCCTCGGCCCACCCCCAGCGATGTGCCACCAATCAGGAACTGGGGCAGGTCAGAGCCAACCTCAGCGGCCAAGCGAAATTTATCGGGCCACGGCAACTCACGCTTCAATTCTCGCTGCAGGGCCAGCAACGCGGCTACGGCGTTGGACGAGGCCCCGCCTAAGCCGGCCTGCACCGGCAACTGTTTCTCGATTTCGATGCGCACCCGGCCGGAGCTTGCCAGCAGGGCCATCGTCCGCTCGACAATGCGCCAGCAGGTGTTGCTCTTGTCGAGAGGGACGCCGGGGGTGGAGCAGTGCAACTCGATCCCGGCGCCCTTGCTCACGGCTACGGTTACCCGGTCATGCAAGCCAATGGTCTGGTACAGGGTGCGCAGCTCGTGGAATCCATCGGGGCGCCGCGGGCCAATGCACAATCCAATGTTGATTTTGGCGAAGGACCGGACGGTAGTGGGCATGCAGAAGGATTGTACAAAACAAAACGGCCGAACCTCGGGGGAGGTTCAGCCGAGAAAGAGTTCAGGTGGCGGCTAGAAAGACAATTTCAAAGCGAACTGGATCTGCCGGGGCGGGCGGGCCGCGGTCAGGAAGCCGAACTGCGAGGCTCCCAGGACGGTGGAGTTGTTGCTCTCCTGCGGTCCCGACTTGGACAACAGGAAGTTGGTGTGGTTGGGGAGGTTGAAGAACTCGCTGCGGAATTCCAACTTGGCACGCTCGGTGACCGAAAAGGTCTTGAAGATAGAGAGGTCCCAGGTCTGCGCTCCGGGGCCCAGGACGGAGTTGCGGGCGGCATTGCCGAACGAGCCCAGCGGCGGATCCACGAAGGCACAGGTGTTGAAGAACGTACCCGGCAGGCAATGCGAGCTGCTGTTGGGGTCGGCCACCACATTTGGCAGTTGCCCCCCATCGGAGTTGGCGAAGCCGCCGTTGCCATCCAGCGGCGTGTACCAATTGCCGGAGGAGATCGTCGTGATGCCGGCCACCTGCCAGCCCCCGAGAATCTGCTCCACAGCGCCGCTGGCCCCGCTCAGGTAGCGCTGGCCGTGGCCGAAAGGCAGTTGATAGATGTAGCTCAGCGTGAAGCGGTGGCGCACGTCGAAGGAGGCATGGCCCCATTCCCATTCAGGATGCTTGAACCAGCGGAAGCCGTCATTGTTCTGCGAGCCCAGGTTGGCGTTGGAAGCATTGTCCTCGGCGTTGGAGTAGGTATAGCTGGCCAGCAGGGAGAAACCGTGGGTGAAGCGCTTCTCCAGCCGGGTCTGCAGCGAGTTGTACTTGGAGCCGCCATCGGAGGCGAACAGGCTGACGCTGGTGTCAATGGCGGGCACGGGGCGGCGAGGAGCAAACGCGGCGTTAGGATCGGGCGAGGGGTCAGCCTGATTGCCGTTGTAGAAGGTGAACAGCTTGGTGCCCTTGGAGCCGGCATAGGTGATCTGCAGCATGGTGTCGCCGCCCAACTGGCGCTCGATGCCGAAGTTCCACTGCTGCATGTAGGGCGTAACCAGGCGCGGGTCCACGGTGAACAGGGTGGGAGTGTTGGGGTCGGTGAGAGAGGTTGCGGGGAAACCTACGGAAATGCCGGCCGAACCGGGAATTAAACCCGGCTGGTTGCTGATCCCGGGCACAGCGCAATCGTTGCCGGAAGCAAACAGCGCCGGATTCGCCGATGCCGCACCGCAAGGCGAGTTGAACGATTGCGTAACAAAGAACGGCGGGTTGAACCCAGGGCTGGGATTGGAATACGGCCCATTCTCCTGTCCGCCATAAAAGAGGCCGTAGCCTCCGCGCACCACGGTGCTGGGCGTCAACTGATAGGCGAAGCCGATGCGCGGCGCAAAATTGTTGGTATCCACCGGGACCAGGCCAGTACTACCGGTAGGCGCGACCCGGATTTGGGAGGCCAACGTCGGCGTCAGCTGCATCGTTTGCCCCTTGGGTACGATGATGGTGGGGGTGGTGGGATCATTCAGATCGAATGTCCCCTGCTCGTTAAACCTCTCTTTCACGGTGGTGAAGAGTTCGTAGCGTAGGCCGAGGTTGAGCGTAAGTTTCTGAGTAACGCGCCAGTCGTCCTGCGTATAGAAGGAGTAAATGGGGCGGTGGTAGTCCACGTTATGCAGGTTGTTAATACCGCCGCCATCAGCCAGTCCGATCAAGAAGGAAGCCTGGCCAAAACCGCCGGTGCCGGGCTTGGCAGGATTGTCCGTGAAGCCGTTACTGAAGCCCTCGGTGCCGCGCGATTCTGCCGGCTGGAAGATGGTGAACTCCTCGCGCCGAATCTCCGTGCCGTATTTCACCGTGTGCTTGCCCTTAACCCAGGTCAGGTTGTCGGAAAGCACATAGGTGTTCTGCAGTTCCACGGACGGCAGGAAGGTGGGGCTGCCCAGCGTAGGCGCGCTGCCGTCGTCAAAGTTGAGCTGGGGCAAGCCACCATTGATCGGGGTAAAAGGCACGCCGGGAAAGCCGATCTGCCCGGAGATGTCTTTATCGAAATTAAACTGGAAACGATGCGAGTTAACCCGGTTATAGCCGAAGCGGAACTCGTTCACCAGGGTGGGCCGGAAGACGTGGGTCTCGCTCAGGGCCACGCTGCGGTAGGAGTTGTCCTCAATGCCGCTGAAGAAGCCGCCGCCATCGGCGATGTTGTTCTGGAACGGTGAGGGGATGATGCGCGGCTGGTCTTCGTAACTGAAGCGGATGAAGGCGTTGTCCTTGTCAGAAAACTTCTGGTCAATGCGCGTGTCGAAATTGGACCGGTGCGTGTTTTCTACGGGGTTGGCAACGTAGTTGAAAGCGGGATTGCCGGAAACATTGGGGGTGGGGAACAAAGCCATTAGTTTTGCCGCCAAAGGGTCAATCTTGCCTCCCGGGATGATATTGGTGGGCAGCCCGCCGGCCGTGTAGCCGCCAATGGGCACGCCGCACAACCCGGTGGGGCTCCCAGCGCTGATTTGCGTCAGGCGGGTGTCGAAAAGTTCGCCCCCATAAGTGGGCCGGCCATTGCAGTCCACCCCCGTCTGCGTGCTGGTATCGAGCAAGCTGGCGAAATTGCCGGCACGCTGCAGGGCATCGGGCACTAGCAGAGTCTGGGTGTCGGCCTGGTGGATGCGCAGGCCCTCATAATCCACGAAAAAGAATGTCTTGTTCCGCCCGTCGTAGACGTGGGGAATAAAGACGGGGCCGCCCAGGGTGCCGCCAAACTGATACTGCTCGTAGGGCGGGGTAGGGCCGACCGGGTCGAAGAAGTTGCGGGCATCGAGCACGTTGTTGCGCAGGAAGCCCCAGCCGCTGCCGTGCAGGCTGTTGGTGCCCGACTTGATGACAGCGTTCACGATGGCGCCGTTGCCACGGCCGAACTCGGCGCTATAGGCGTTGGTCTGCACCTTGAATTCCTGCAGCGCGTCCACCGGCGGCTGGATGACGTAATTGCTTTCATTGAGCAGGTCGGGAAGATTGGAGTTGTTGTCAATGCCGTCAAGCAGGAAGTTGTTCTGCAGGGAGCGGGCTCCGCCGGCGCTGAAGCCGAAGCTCTGCTCATCGCGCGCTCCCGGTTCACTGGGCGTGGTCCCGGCGGTAAGCAGCGCCAACTGCGCGAAGTTGCGGCCATTCAGCGGCAGGTTGGAGACCTGTCGCGCGTTTACCACCTGGCCCAGCTCCGAGGTTTGTGTTTCCAGCAGGGGCGCCGACCCGGTTACTTCGACCGACTCGGTGGCCTGGCCGAGTTGCAGCTTGATGTTGACGACCGCGCGCTGCTGCACGTCCAGCGACACCGGCTGGGAAATGGCGCGCTTGAAGCCGCTATGTTCGACGGTGACGGTGTAGCGACCGACCTTCAGCGGGGTGGCGACGTACTCACCCGACTGGTTGGTGGTAGTGGTGAACGCGCCGCCGCGGTCCAAATCCGTCACTAGCACCTTGGCGCCGGCCAGTACCGCGCCGGAGGGATCAGTCACCGTGCCGGCGATGGTGCCCGTATCCTTCTGGGCCCACAGCCCCGCGGTGAGGCTCAAGCAGGCCAGCAGGATCAGCAGAGAACGCGAAGAGAAGTTGCAGGATGTGATAGCGCGACGCATGGCGAGACTCCTGCCCGGGTTCGAAATTGTGCTGCGTGTGTCCATGCTCCCCCGGGGCGAACATGGGGAGGCTGAGTCGCCTTACAAAAATTTACGGACTATTACTTTTAGTTTCGTTCCGGGTTGCCTGTCAAGAGAAACTTTGCCCCTCGTCTTACCTTATAAGTTTCTGGACGGCTGCTGAATTTTCATATACAACGTATGGTTTCCCACAATCAGGGGAGGAGTTACGCCCCGGCCGGAGGTGGCGGCAGCGCCGCTCGACGCCAGCCGGGTTCCAGCCGCCCCCGGGACCGAGGTCAAAATGGAAAGCATTCGAAAGTTGGTCGCCAGCCTACTTTTCCTGAGCGTTCTTATTCTCCCTGCCTGGGGCGCCCGCAAGAAGAAGCGAGCCGCCCCCGCCCGGCCTCTGGCCACCGTACGCAATGCCGGCCTGGAAATCAGCGTAGCCTCCGACGGTTCCTACTCGATCAGCGCGCACGGCGGCACCGCTCCTGTGTTGCACGCCCAAGTGGCGGCGCTGGTTGATTTCCGCATGTTGCCGGCTGCCGCCTATCCCAAACACGAGGCCGTGCAAAGCGGCTTTACGGATGACCTGGGCTCCGGGCACATGCTCACGGTCACTCACACCGGGCTGAGCGGCCAGCCCGACCTGGTCTGCTCCCTGCGCCTTTACGATCACCAGCCCTACGGCAGCATTGGCGTGCAAGTCCACAACACAACAGACAAACAACTCCGAGTGCAGCAAATCCGCGTCATCGAGGGGCTGGGAGAGCAGATTATAAACCTGAACGGGCCGGCCTCAGCCGACCGCGTCCTCTCCGACAGCTACAGCGAAGACCGGCCGGAAATGAAGATCATGGACCTCGCCGAGCCAGCCAATGGCATGCACCGGGCGGTCGGCAGCCAACTCATCTTCAACCGGCAGAGCGGGCAGAGCCTGTTCCTGGGCGTGCTCCGCTCCGACCGCTTTCTTACCATCTTTCATCTCAAGGCCCAGACCACGCCCGAACCGCACATCGCCTCCTACGATGTGGAATCCACCGGCACCACCGAGATTCTCAAAGGCGAGTCGCTGAAGAATGCGCCTCCTGACGACCAGATTGACCTGAGCCTGCCGGTGGGACCGGGAGAATCGCTTGCCGCCGAGGCCTTGATGGTCGCGGCAGGGTCGGATTACCACGCTCAGCTGGAAAACTACGGCGATGCCATCCGCATTCTGCACCACGCGCGGGTGAGCGCTCCCACTCCCATCGGCTGGTGGAGCTGGACTGCCTATTACTTCGGCCTCACCCAGGGCACGGCCCTGACCAACGCTCAATGGCTGGCCCAGAACCTGAAGCAGCTGGGCTACACCTACTTCCATATTGACGAAGGCTACCAGTACGCGCGCGGCGAGTATTCCACGCCCAATGCCACCAATTTCCCCATGGGCATGAAGTTTATTGGCGATCACGTGCGCCACTTGGGCCTGACCTTCGGCATCTGGACCGCGCCCTTCGAAGTTTCGGAGCGCTCCCAGGTGTTCCAGAATCACAAAGACTGGCTGGTGCAGAACCGCGCCGGGCAGCCCATTCACCTGGGACACGTCACTCAGGACAAAGACCAGCTTTATGCGCTGGACACCACCAATCCCGGCGCCCAGGAGTACCTGCGCCAGACTTATCACACGCTGGCGCACGACTGGGGAATCCGCTACATCAAGATGGACTTCATGGACGATAGCTCGGTGGAAGGCCACCACTTTGTTCCCGACACCACCGCGCTGCAGGCGCAGCGCATTGGGCTGGAGGTAATACGCCAGGCTGTAGGCGAGCACGTGATCCTCGATAAAGACGGCAGCCCCATGCTCAACCCTGTCGGCATCGTGGATACGGGCCGTATCTCGCTGGACACCGGGCATGCCTTCGTGGCCAGCCGGGAGGCGGCCCCGGGCATCGCCGCCCGCTACTACATGAACCGCAATTTCTTCATCAGCGATCCGGACGCTTTCTCGATTTCACGGCAGACCATCCCCGAGCACACCTGGCACGGCGGGCAAACCCCGCTCACGCTGGATGAGGCCAAGGTGTCCATTGTTCTCTCAGCCGTTTCCGGCGGTATGTACGAAATTGGCGACGACCTGCCGACACTGGGTCAGGACGCCGATCGCATGGCGCTGGTGGAGAACCAGGACCTGCTCAACATGGCACGGCTGGGGCGAGCGTCGTTGCCGCTCGACCTTATGACTTATCGTCCTGAGGACCAGATGCCCAGCATCTTCTTCCTGCGCGAGGATGCACACCAGTCCATCCTGACGGTGTTCAACTGGACCGAGCAGCCTACATCTCACACTTTCACGGTGGCGGAGTTGAAACTACCGGCGAGCGGCCAATACCAGGCGCTTGATGTTTTGGACGGGCAGAAGCCTGTGGCCATCAATAACGGCTCGCTGGCATTGGACAGTCAGCCACCGCATTCGGTGCGCGTAATCAAGATTGTGGATGGTTCCGTCCCCGCCGCCGCTCCGGCGATAACCGCCGAGGTTCCGCCGCAGGCCAAGATGGGCGAAACCCTAAACTTCGTCGCCAAGGCGGACGATAAAGGCGCCCCGGCGGTTGGATATCACTGGGACTTCGGAGATGGCGTGAAGTCGGACGGCGCCAGCGTCCACCACACCTACACCATCGAGGGCGAACGCAGCGTGCATTTAACCGTAGATGGCGTGGACGGAGTGCCAGCGGAGAAGACGTTCACGGTGAACGTGAGCGGTTCGGGGGTGAACAAGATGTTCACGCCCACGGAAAACAAGCGCTGGACGCCGCCGGCAGAGAAGCCACCGGCCGCGCCCAAACAAGATTAATCGTGTGGGGACGGGGCTTTGCCCCGTCCATGG